>CANBTO010000005.1 GCA_947372405.1 Verrucomicrobiaceae bacterium | reverse complement strand
GGACCGGTTTCATCGAAAAGCACAACAAACAACGACAACCGACCATGAAATTATCCACGTCCGTCCTCACTGCGGTGAGCCTCGTAGCTCTCACCTCCACCTGCTTCGCCAAAAAAGCCAAGGGAGGCCATGCACCGTCCGCCCCGAGCGCCAGCGAGGTGATCTCCAGATACGACAAGAACGGCGACACCAAGCTCGACGAAGCCGAACTTGCGGAGTATCTGAAGGATCATCCCGCCGCATCGCCAAAGAAGAAGCACAAGAAAAAGTGAGCCCCGACGATGCCGTTGCGGCGGATGAGCAACTCGACTTGCTCGGATGGCGCACGGCGCGGTCCGCGTCGTGCGCTGTGGCTCGTCGAGTTGTAAGCCTGTCCCGATCCATCTTTCTAATCCGTGTCCACCGAAGAAACTGAAACCCGCATTCAGCTGATGTCGCTCATGACCCGGCATCAGCGCCAGATCTTTGGCTACATTCACACGCTGGTGCCGGGTCGTGCGGATGCGGAGGATATTCTGCAGGAAACGAATCTGGTGATATGCAAGAAGTTCGAAGAGTTCAAGGAGGGAACGGATTTCGTCGCATGGGCTTGTCAGATCGCGTGGTGGAATGTGCGTCGTGCCAGGCAGAAATTCGCACGTGCCAAGGTGGTGTTCGATGACGATGTGCTTGAGTCCGTCGCCGGGACGGCGGCCACGATGATGGAGGAGCTCGATCACCGCCACGAGGCGCTGGCGCATTGCCTTGGCCGATTGCATCCCAGGGATCGCGATCTCCTGCTCACCCGCTACGAACCTGGAGGTGGAGTGGAGGCCGCGGCGCAGCGCTGCGGACGCTCGATGGAGGCGGCTTACAAGGCACTGATGCGGTTGCGCAAGCTGCTGCATGATTGCATCACGCAGAAACTTTCAACGGAGACCGCGACATGAGCGACGACGAAACGGTTGAATTGGCATCCCTCTGCAGCGTGCTTGCGGACGACACGATCACGGGCGCGGAAAAGGAGCGATTGAATTCTATTCTCAGGGCCAGCGAGGAGGCGCGGCGGTTCTACATCAAGCAGGCCGCACTATCTGTAAGCCTGATTACCTACGCGGCGGAGATGCAATCCGACGCGCCACGTTTGATCGTGATGAAGCCGAAGAGCCAATGGCTGGCCGGCATTGCGGTGGCCGCCGCAGTGATGATTCTCGGGTTCATTTTCTGGCCGAAACGCGGAACCACGATGCCGGCGGCGGAGATGATTTTGGTGGCTTCTATGACGGGAACGAAGGATTGCGTCTGGTCTGGTGCCTCCATGGAATCTGGCGCTCAACTGCAGGCGGGTCAGCAGTTGGAACTCACAAAAGGTGCGGCCGAGATCACCTTCGACTCGGGCGCGCAGATTTCCATCGAGGGGCCGACTTCGCTGGTGATCACTTCGGCGTGGGACGCTTCGCTGAAGTACGGAACGGTGAAATCAAAAGTGCCGGAGGAAGCCATCGGATTCCGCATCACCCATCCCTCCGTCGAGGTCGTGGATCTGGGCACGGAGTTTTCCATCCTGGCCGATGCGGCGGGTGCCGAGGTTCTGGTATTAAAGGGATCGGTCGAAGCCTTCGTGCATGGTGATGAGACGCCCGTGGTTCTCAAGGAGCAGGAGTCGCGGAGATTCGCTGAGGATGGGGTCAGCGCTGTCCGCGATCGCCAGCGGAAGTTCGCGCACTTCGCGCATGTGATCCAGTTCGAACGCGCGGTCATCAATGACGACTATGCACATTGGTCCTTCGATGAGGGTGCGGAATCGGTGTTGCTCGCTGAACAAAGGAGCAAGCGGAAGCGCGGGGGGCGGCCGAAGTTGGATGCGAACGCGAATGCGACTCTCGCCGACGGACGATGGGGCAAGAGCCTGTTGTTCGACGGCCATCTTGTCGCCAAAGCGGTGATGCCCGAATTGTCAACATCCGGCTCCGGTAGAACCATTGCGTTTTGGGTGCGGGTTCCTGAGAATGCGCCAATCAAGGAAGGCCGCGGATCAATTCTCGGCTGGGGGCAGAGCAGCAAGAAGCATGGAGCGCAGTCGGCTTGCATCGGGTGGAACAAATCTCCGGCGCAAGGTCCGGTCGGCGCGATCCGAAGCGAACTGGGTCGCACCCGAATCATTGGCGGCACGAATGTCCGTGATGGTCGCTGGCATCACGTTGCCTTGGTGCTCGTGCCGGATGCGTCGGGGCTTCTGCATGTGAAGCAATATGTGGACGGTCGTCTCGATGGCAGCCCGGTGGGTGACCGGCCGAAGAAAAAATCCGGCGATGTCGCCGAGCAGGACGACATCGACACGCTCTGGCTGGGATGCGGCCCGCAGGATTTTCGGAAGCGGGCCTTCTTCAGCGGTGCTTTGGATGAGTTGTTCGTGATTGATCACGCGTTGACACCGACCGAGATCGTTAGATTGATGCACGAAAACCAGTTGGCAGGAGAAATCGCGCAGGCCAGATGAAACATGCCAGGCACCTATTGCCCGTTTTGCTCCTGTCCCAGCACCACGCACAACGCGCGCAACCATCCCGTCATCATTGCCGGCGGCAGAGCCAAAGGCCTCAAGCACGGCACGCTGCGCCGCAACACCGAGAACACTCCATTCTCGAACCTGCTTCTGCGCATCGCGCAGGCCTCGGGCAGCAACCATGAGAAGTTAGCGGACAGCACCGGTGTGATTTCGGAGATTTGAATCGGAAACACGAACGCCCAATCATAAACGAATCGCACCCGGTTCCTCCTCCAGACTTCGTGACAACCTATTTTAAATATGATCGCAAGAAACATAAACCACTTCATGAAAATCTGGCGACTCATCCATGCCTTTCTTGCGTTCGCCGCAATCATCGCCGGTTTCCCCTGTCCGCTGAACGCCGCCGAAAAGCCGAACTTTGTATTCTTCCTCATCGACGACATGCCATGGTTCGGCACGCCGGTGCGGATGGACTCCAACATGCCTGAATCAGCGATGGCTTTCCGCCATATGCCCAATGTCGAGAAACTGGCCGCGCAGGGAATGACCTTCCGCAACGCGCGCTCCGCAGCCGGCATGTGCGCGCCGTCGCGTTGCTCGATCCAGACTGGAATGATGACGGCGCATCACCTCTACAGCGGCAACGGCGGATTCGGACCGAAGACGGACGGCACCGTCGAATACATGTCACGCGAGGAGGACGCCGCGCGCCCACTGCTCCAACCGGAACCGCAGGGCAACATTCGCTTCCCGTCCATCGGAGACGTGCTGAAATCGTCTGGCTACAGAACCGCACATTTCGGCAAGTGGCATCTCTATGGCGGTGGTCCCGGGAAACACGGCTTCGACGAGAGCGATGGCGAAACCGACAACAAGACCTGCCGGCCCATTGATTCGGCGACCGGGAAGAAGTCCGACACAACGGAAGATCCCAAGCTCATGTTCAGCATCACGAAGCGCGGCGTGGACTTCATCGAGCGGCAAGCAAAAGCGGGCAAGCCGTTCTACCTGCAACTCTCGCACTACGCAACGCACGCACATTATCAGGCCCGCGAAGCCACGCTGGAGAAGAACGGCAGGAACCCGGTGTTTGCGAAAATCGCGAACCAACGCGAGCGTGCGAATGCCATCCTCGGAGCGGCCATGGCGGAAGACCTCGATACCTCCATCGGCATGGTGCTCTCGAAACTGGAGGAGCTCGGCATCTCCAACAACACCTATGTGATCTTCACCGCCGACAATGGCTACCGCAGTTGGAATGAATCGTATGATCCGTTGCGCGGCGCCAAGTGGTGGCTGTGGGAGGACGGCGTGCGGGTCCCGCTCATCGTTCGCGGACCTGGTGTGCCGGCTGGTTCACGGACGGCGGTCAATACGGTCGGCTACGATTTCCTGCCCACCATAGCCGATCTCGCCGGAGCCTCGGATCATTTGCCCAAGGAAGTGGACGGGACAAGCATCAAGCCGGTTCTGCTAGGCCAATCCGTGCCGGAAAGCTTCGTGAACCGCGCGCTCTATTTTCACTACCCCCACTACCGCGTGTCACCGCCGTGCTCGGCGATTGTCATGGGCGACATCAAGCTCCTGCACTTCTACGAATGGCCGGACCAGAACTTCAGCTACGACCTCAAGACCGATCCGGGAGAAAAACACAATGTCGCGCCCAACAATCCCGAACGTTCCGCGCAAATGTATCAACAGATGATGGAGCGCCTCAAAGCCGTCGGCGGATTCTTCCCAAAGCCGAATCCGAATGCCGATCCTAAAGCGAAGCGCTATGATCCGAACAACCTATCCGATCAGGGGGAAAGTGGCGATCCCGAGGTCGCCGGCGATGAAAAGAAGGCCCAAGTCGGACCAAAGACCGGAAAAAAGAAAAATAAGGCGTGATTCCACGTAACGTGCGGGATTCCCGACCTGGGAAATCAACCGCCCTATTCACCCCACCGCCCGCTTGCTATGAAATCCATTCGCCTCGCCTTGTTTGCGCTCTCCAATCTCGTTGCCTGTCTTGTCCACGCCGCGCCCCTTGTTTTCGAAGGGACAAGCGGCCCGGGCAAGGGTAAGCACATCGTCTTCCTCGCGGGTGACCATGAGTATCGCTCCGAGGAAACGCTGCCCGCTCTGGCGCGCATCATGGCGAAGGAGCAGGGATTCAAGTGCACCGTGCTGTTCAACATCGACCCCGCCAATGGCGAGATCGTCGCGGGCAACTCGAACATGCCCGGAATGGAGGCGCTCGATACGGCGGACCTCGCCGTGGTGTTTCTGCGCTTCCAGGCGTTTCCCGAGGAGCAGATGAAACATTTCGACGCCTACCTGAACCGGGGCGGCCCGGTGGTGGGACTACGCACGGCGACGCACGCGTTCAAGATGGGGGAGGGTGCTCCGTTCGCAAAATACTCGTTCAACTACAAAGGTGCGGACTATCAGCTCGGCTTCGGGCATCAGGTGCTCGGCCAGACCTGGGTGGGCCACTACGGAACGAATCACAAGCAGAGCACTCGCATCACGATCGCGGAGGGCAAGCAGAAGAATCCGATTCTCCAGGGCGTGAAGGATGTCTGGGTGCAGGCGGGCGCTTATGTGGGCAAGCCCACGGATGGTGAGATCCTCACGGTGGCGCAGCCGCTCAATGGCATGACGCAGGATTCTCCGGTCGATACGACCAAGCCGCCGCAGCCCTCGGAATGGACACGCTCATACAAGTCGGCATCGGGCAAGACCGGGCGCGTGTTCACCTCGTTGTATGGCACGCCGGAGGACATCACGAATGAAGGTTACCGCCGATTGCTGGTGAACGGCATGTTCTGGGCCGTCGGTTTGGAGAAGGAAATCAAGCCGGATCTCAATATCTCGTTTGTCGGTCCGTTCAAACCTAACACATTTGGAGATCAGAAACACGCGGTGGGCATCAAGCCGGAGATGTATGCCGGATGGGACTCTCCGATCCCCGCGAACAACAACGTGAACACGGGCAAACGTGAGCCCAAGGCCAACAAGGCGGACAAGAAAGCGCCATCCGCACAAGCAGAGCCATTGAAAGCCGCTTCAACACCGGTTGCGACGGTCGCACCGGCACCTGCCGCCGAGACCAAGGCCGACAGGAAGAAGAAGGACAAAGGCGGCCGGACGCCCGCCGAGCCTACGAAAGGCATGGGGCCCACCAGCGCGGAAGTTCCAGCGGATTACAAGGATCCGCTGCCATTCGCGTTCCGAAAGGGTGATGTTGTTGCCATCCTTGGCAACGGGTTGCCGGACCGGATGCAGCATGACGGGTGGATGGAGACACTGCTGCAGAGCCAGTTGGCAGCCAGCCTGGTGCGCTTCCGGACGATGAGCATCAGCGGCGATCAGCCTGATCTCTATCCGCGCAGCAAAGGTCAGATGGCGATGACCGAATATCTGCAGGTGGTGAAGCCAAATGTGATCTTTGGTTTTTTTGGATACAACGAATCCTACACCAACAAGGCCGAGGATTACAAAAAGAGGCTGATCGAGTTTGTGAAGAATGCGCGTGCGGCGAAACCGGATGGCAAGGGGTTCCCGCGTATGGTGCTGTTCAGCCCAATTGCGCATGAGGATACGCACAATCGCAACGTGCCCGATGGCAAGGCGCACAATGTGCAACTCGAAGCCTGCACCAAGGCCACTGAGGAAGCTGCGAGGGAAGCCGGTGTGGCGTTCGTGGATCTGTTTCATCCGTCGCTTGAACTCTTCAAGGCCGCGAAAGCGCCGCTCACGATCAATGGCGTGCACCTGAGCGTGGAAGGCGACAGGCAGTTGGCGGAAGTGATTGCGAAAGGGTTGTTAGGCAAACAGGTCGCAGCGTCGTCTTCGCTCGAAAAACTGCGGCAGGCCGTCCTGGACAAGGATTATCACTGGTATCAACGTTATCACACTGCGGATGGCAACGACGTCTGGGGCAGTCGTAGCACTGCCGGCAGTGTGAACGGCGTGAACAACGGAGTCGTGTTGAAGCACGAGCTTGAAATGTTGGATGTGATGACGGCCAACCGTGACGAGCGCATCTGGGCGCTGGGTGGCGGGCATGACAAAACGGTCAATGACAGCAATGTGCCGAAGCCCCTCGTTGTCGGCTCCAATCTGTCAGAAGGCGGCAAGAATGCCGCCAAAATCGGAACGATTGCCTACCTGAGTCCGGAAGAGTCGTTGAAACGCATCGCGGTCGCCAAAGGCTTTAAGGTCGAGCTTTATGCCGATGAGACCCGTTTCCCGCAACTTGCCAATCCGGTTCAGATGCAGTTTGACACCAAGGGAAGGCTCTGGGTCGCGGCGTGGCCCTCCTATCCCAAGTGGGAGCCAACCAAAACCTGGAAGGATTCGCTGCTCATCTTTGAAGACGATGGACACGGACACGCAAAAAGTGTGAAGGAATTCGCGCAGGTGCAGAATCCGCTCGGATTCGAGTTCTGTAACAACGGCGTCATCGTCACACGCCAGTCGGAGCTTCTCTACCTGAAAGACACGGATGGCGATGACAAGGCGGATGCGCAGGAAATCATCCTGCAGGGTCTCGATACCTCCGACACCCATCACGGTGCCAATAACATGGTCTATGGTCCCGACGGTGCCATGTATTGGCAAAGCGGCATCTTCATGCAGCATAACTTCGAAAGTCCCTGGGGACCATCCCTGCAATCCACCGCCAGCGGCATGTATCGCTTCGATCCACGCCGTTCCGCCATCTCGTTCCACGCCTCAAACAGTCCGAATTCTCACGGCATTTCATTCGACAACTGGGGCTATCACTATGCCACCGACGGCACCAGCGGCCGGGCCTTCCAGGTGCGACTGGATCCGCAGGGCTTCAAGATGTATGAACTCCTCAAGAAAGAGGTACGCCCGGTGCCGGGCCACACGGTGATCTCCAGCGCGAACTTCCCCGAGAGCATGCAGGGAGATTTTCTCATCTGCAACGTCATCGGCTTCCTCGGTCTCAAACAATACCATCTCCAGCGCGATGGCGAGAAAGGCACTGTTTGGGGCGAGCCTTCGGGTGAGGAACTCACCGTGAAAACACTCAAAGATGACGGAACGATGGCCGAGGAGAAAGCACGCGGCTTCCTGATGAGCGGTGACAAGAACTTCCGCCCCACCGGTGCCATTTTCGGACCGGATGGCGCGCTTTACGTCAGCGATTGGCAGAATGCCATCATCGGGCACCTTCAGCACAATGTCCGCGATTCCAACCGCGACCACATCCACGGGCGCATCTACCGCATCACCGCGGTGGATCGTCCGCTGCAGAAGCAGGTCGCTGTTGCCGGCCAACCGATCCCCGCGTTGTTGGAAAACCTGAAATCACCCATCGACGGCATCCGCCACCGCACGCACATCGAACTCAGCGGACGCAACAGCGGCGAAGTGATCGCAGAAACGCAGAAGTGGATGAAGCAGTTCAACCCTGACAAAAAGGAGGACGCGCATCACCTGCTCGAAGCGTTGTGGATCCACGAGCAGCACAACGTCGCCAATAGCGGGTTGCTGGCCGAAGTTCTCAAGTCACCGGAACCCAACGCGCGCAATGCCGCGAAGGTCGTCGCTTACCTGATGTCGGATGAATACAGGGGCGCGAAGAGCGGAGTCATCAAGGACGAGGAGGATGGTAAAAAACAAAAATCCGGAATCATCAGCGATACGGCGGAACTCACCACGATCCGCATTGCGACCATTCCTGAGAAGTTGAGTTACGACGTGAAGGAGCTCACCGTGAAGGCCGGCAAGAAGATCAAGCTGACCTTCGCCAATCCCGACTTCATGCCGCACAATCTCCTGCTCCTCCAGCCCGGAAAGGCGGATGAAGTGGGCAATCAGGCGACTGCCTTGGGTGCCGGGGGATTCGCCAACGGTTTCATCCCCGATAACAAGAACATCATCTGGCACACCAAACTCATCGACCATGGCAGTGAGGAAGTCATCGAGTTCAATGCGCCGGCGACACCCGGTGATTACCCTTACATTTGCTCCTTCCCGGGACATCACCTTGTCATGCGGGGGATCCTGCACGTGAAGTAAGCGCCTTCTCCGATAGCGGAATATCAACCCGCCGCCGTGTCACGGCATGATCGTTGGGTTTTAACGGCATTTTGCTCCCCAATAGCCTGTTTTCGGGTGGCGGCGAGTATATGCGCTTCGCGGTTGTAGTGATGATATCCTTCGAATCGGGCTTCAAGAATCTCAGGAACGGAATAGATCTCCACATCGAAACCGGAAACCCTGACTTCTTCTTCGAGCAAGGAAATGCTCAGGGTGTTCCAGTGATAATCATCCACCTCCAGGAAAGTGTGTTGGGGAGTGTCAGCCGCGTTGAAGAAGGACATCCAGCACTCATCCCGGGTGACGCGCAGGCTCTCGCTCAACGCAGTGGTGAGGGACGATGGAGAAAGGTGCTCATAGACATCAAACGCGACCGTGACATCAAATGATTGATCCCCTGCATCAATCGAGCAGATGTCATCAACGAGAAACGTCTCATCTCGAAACCGCCTTTGCGCGTTGCCAATGTTCTCCTTCGACACGTCGATTCCGCTGTATTCAAGAAGTGATGAGACACCACAGGCGGACCACATGCGGTAATCGTTTGCCGATCCGCACCCCAACTCGACCAATTGGCAGCTTCGGAACTGGCGGCCTTTGAGGAAGTCTCTCCAAATTTCCTCAAACGGGCTGGAAAAGTTGTCGAAGCCCACCGAAAGACAAATCGCAAGATTGTCATAAAGATCTGACACATCAAAATATGAATTGAAGCGGTCCCGATACTCTTTCCGGAGAAATGGGGGCAGATCGTATCCCGGGGATCCATGCGTGAGTGTGTGGTAAAGCGGGGCGAACCACCCTTCGCGATTCCCGCATAGGGCAAATGAAGCACAGGCCGAATAATAGAGCTCCGCCTCAATGATCCGAGTTGCCTCCCGTGGAAACATCCGGTCAATGATGAATGCCCGGATCAGCACGCTTTGGGGATTGTAGGCAGGATGCTCCACATCTTGTATCAAGTAGCGGTCCAGTGCACCCGGACCCATTCGATCCCAGTGCTGACCAAGACGCATGCCCTCTTCCGTGATCATTCTTTATCAGATGCTTTATGGCTGAGTGGCATGACTGGCAAGCCGTTAGGTTTGACGTGGCATTATGGCGGATTACGGATGGGTCAGCCGATAGAACGCGGAACCACCGATGACCGGAACGGTCACCTCGCAGTTGGTTCCGTTGACGTTCACCGGGAGTGCCGAGGGCGTCCAGCTTCCCGGACTCAGGTCCGGACTTGTCTCAAGCACCCAGCCCGGCAGGTCGCTCGGCCACGCGATGACCATCTGGCCCGCGGTGGAGGAGGAGGTCTGTAATTGGGGGATGATGAGCGCGAAGTTCGCTTCGACGTTGCGGTCGGCCGTTGCGATGAAGCTGAGATTGGGATCGGTGCTGAGTTCGACTCCGTTCTCCGTCCAGTTCACGAACCTGTAGCCGGCGTCCGGCGTGGCTGTTAGGGTGACAGGTGTGTTCATCAGATAGGGCCCGCCGCCGCTGATGGTTCCGCCTCCGCTTGGTGCGATTGTTGCCTGAATGGTCGCTCCCGGTGCGAAGTTGGCGACTAGGCCGCGGTTTGCCGTCGCGGTGAACGTGTAGTCCGGGAGAGCGCTCACAGGCGTGCCGTTTTCGGTCCAGTTCAGGAAGATGAAACCGGGATTCGGACAGGCGCTGAGTGTGACATCGATCGAGAGCGGATAGCTTCCGGTTCCGGTCACGCTTCCACCTTCAGGAGGCGAGGCCGCCGCCGTGATCGCGACCATGGCCTGCACGGCGATCAGATTGTCCAGAAACAGCAGATTGCTCACCGGGTAGCCCTGGCTCGTCGGGATGTCGATCGTGATCACGTCGAAGGGAGTGGCTGAGGAGAAGCCGACGGATCCTTCGGGATAGGATCCAGAAAGCCATGCGCCGCGGGCGCTGGCGCTGCCGACGGGAGGCTTGGCGATGCTGCCTTGATAGGCGGTGATGCGAACCAGCGGGGCGGTGTCATAGTCAGCCGCCAGTTCAGCCGTCACGAAGTCGATCTTCACATCCGTCAGCGGGTGATCGAAGGTGATTTGGAGTTTCGCGGCTGCCGACGGGAATCCGGTCGGCGAGAGGAAGTTTCCGGAAAAATCCAGAGGCACCCAGTAATAGATCGTGTTGGTGACATACCAGTTGCCGCTTGTCGCGCTGAAGGTGGCCGTCAAACCGGATGCGCTCTGGGTTCCCGGCATGCCTTGACCGGGCGAAGCGTTATCGAAATCGAAGACCGCGGTGGCGGGCAGAGGGTCGAATTGAGCGACCAGCAGCATGTCCTGGGAGGCGGTGAAGGTATAGGACGGCGAGATGCTGACCTGCGTGGCTCCCCACTCA
Organism: Verrucomicrobiaceae bacterium; assembly: GCA_947372405.1. The sequence continues at coordinate 18,838 of CANBTO010000005.1, read as the reverse complement.
TACCAACCACCGAACGTGAAGCCTTTGTTAGGTGTGGCGGTCACAGTCACCTGGGCACCGGTGTTGTAGGTTCCGCCCGCGCTGGAATGGCCGCCGTTGACGGGTGAGCGATTGGTCGTGATCACACACGACGGGACGAAGTGCGCGACGAGGGCGCGGTTGGCGCTCACGGCGAAGGTGTATTTGGCAGAGGTGCTCACCTGGGTCCCGTTGACGGTCCAGTTGACGAATCCGTATCCGGCGGCCGGCGTCGCGGTCAGCGTGGCGTTGGCGCCGACGGGATAGTTGCCGGCACCGGAAACCGAACCGGTGCCGGCCGGGTCGACGCTTGCCGTGATTTGTGCGGTTGCCGCATCGCTCACGTAAAGACTGAACGCGGTGTCTCCGGAAATGTTTTGGTATTGATACTCGAGTTTGCGGAAATGCGCGCCGTTGCCACCATTCGCAGCGGCGAATCCCCAATTGGGAATGCCGGTTTCGTTGGCGGTGATTTGCAACCAGTAACGCGTGCCGGCCGCCGCCTGGAACGGCGATGGCAATGTGAACCGGTAGTCGTTAAGCGTCGTGCTGCCGAAGACCCCCGCGAGGGTTTCGCCACAGGTGCCGCTGCTTTGGTAGTTGCAAAGCGGTGTGCTGACGACATCGGGTTGTGAACCGCCGGCGATGGATGCGTAAATCCGGATCCTGAAGCTTTGCAGGGTTGTGCCGAGATAGGCATACGCCGAATCATGGCCGCCCCGCCAGCGGATTTCGGTGATCGCCTGGTTGTTTGCCAGCGTGAAGTTGTCCCAAAGGTACTCGTCATAAACGGTGCCATCCGGTGGCACCCATGCGGAGTGATAGACGGTGCCGGTGCCATTGTGCGCCTGCTCATAAACCAACCCGGCGTTGGCTTTTGGCAAACCGGAAAATGCAAAGGCGAGCGCCGCAACCAGGGCGGTCAACATCGGAATGCTTTTCAAGGCGAAAACGGCATTGCTGCCGGAGGTGAGGCGCGGAGATGCCTTCTGCTGCAGGGTTGTCATGGGGAGGTGTTCGGGGTTTCCGGGTGCGTGCCGGTTGATTCAATTTGAGCAGCAAAAAATGCGGAGTCGAATTGAAATCCCATCCGGAATCCGCCTCAATCGTAACAAGCCGGTGAGATTGCACGGGGTGTGCAACGGAGCTGACTCGAATGGCACGTCGCTGCGGCCGATTTCATTGATGCAGGGCCAAAGCAAGGAACGCCGACTTCAGTCGGCATGTTCGGTGCTGGCGTGTCCAATGGCAGGCTGAAGCCAGCGCTCCATGGAACTCCCATGCATCATTACCGATTCAACGCCCGCCTTGACTGAGCGAGATGATGATCAGCACGATGATCAAGGCGATGAGAACGGCGAGCGTGATCTTGATCCAACTGAGGGGATGCTCGCCCGCCATTTTACCGGTGTAGCCGTTGGCGACGACCTGGAACGACTTGCTGCCGTAGGTGTAAGTGACCAGCCACACTGGGACGAGGATGTGCTTGAACGTGCGGTCCTGATAGGTGGTGGAGACGTCGAGGTTGCGGTGGGTGTCTCCGGGAACCTCGCGCCCGCAGAGCTGATAGATAAAAGCGTCCATCTGCTGCTTGCTGGTTTCCGCAGCCTGTTGGAGGTCGACCTGGTAGCGCTCCACGGTCCAGCCGCGGACGTAGGCGGGATCGTAGGGTTTGAGATCGGTGAGGGTGGGAAAGGGCTCCACTTTTCTCAGCAGCGTGTTGTGGACGCCGACGGTGCCAGGCACCACGTCGTCGTCAAAGAAATGGGACAGGCTGCCGGAGCTGTATTCCCAGCGGGTTTTCCGGACCTGGCGGGTCTGGGTCTTGCCGTTGGAATCGGTGTAGGATTCGGATTCCCAGTAGTAGTAGCCGGATTCCGCGGTCCAGTCCGCGTCAGCGTGGGCGTCGAAGGTCCAGTAAGGGAGGTAGATGCCGCGCAGCGTGTCGGTCAGCGCGGAGCTTTTGAGTTTGTTAGGAGCCCACCAGCGGCTGCGGTACCACTCGCGGAGCTGGTCGCGCACCTGGGTTTCCGCGATGACGGCGGGCAGCAGGCTCTCCGGCGTGATGGCGCCGGGCAGGTTTTCCGCGGGAACGATGGCGGGGGAGCCGCAGAAGTCGCAGCGTTGCGCCACGCGGTCCGGATCGAAGACACTGATGGCCTGGCAGCTCTCGCATCTGACGGATTTCTTCTCCTCGCGCAGGCCGCTCGGGTCGTCGGCGGTGGTTGTTAGAGCGGAGTCGAGTTCGTGTTCGACGATGGAGGCTCCCATGGGGTTCTCGCCTTCCGCCCACGGCACGATGGTGCCGCAGAAGGGGCAGGCGAGGGCTTGTTTCGAAGCGTTCCATTCGGCATCGCCGCCGCATTCCGGACAGGGATGTTTTTTCAGTGCGCTGACTTCCGCCATGACCGTGGTTACTCGGCGAGGAAGGCGTCCAGGGCGGACTTGGTGATGCGCCAGACGGATCCGATCTTCTTGCCTTTCAAGTCACCGGATTCGAGGGAGGCAAGCACATCGGCTTCGGTGACACCGAGCACTTGGGACGCTTCCGCAGGCGAGAGCAGTTCGGCCATCGGCAGGGTGTTGACCGGAGTGGCGCCGTGGGCCGGTGGCGGTTGCTGCATCGACTTCATCATTTCCTGCGCCATGCCGAAGCCCATTGCCATCTGGCCCGCGGCCGCTGCTGGAGAGCCGCCTCCATCGCCGCCATGGGTCATGGACTCAGCCATCTGGAACTTCACGTAATCGTTGAGATTGCCGATGGCGCCCATGCTGGAGCGCTTGTCGATGGCTGCCTCCACTTCGGGCGGGACGGAGACGTTTTCCACTAGAAAAGTGGTGATCTCGATACCGTATTTGGCGGTTACCTGCGGATTGATGATCGGCAACAGTGCTTCACCGAGCTCCGAGTAGCGGGTCGCCACGTCGAGGGCGGGCACGCCACAGGAGGCGAGGGCTTCGCTGAAAACGCTGACGATGCGTGAGCGCATGGTGTCCGCGAATTCGTCGAGCCGGAAATGCTGGTCGGTGCCGGCGACCTCCTTGAGGAAGACGGGCGGGTTGGTGATTTTGAAATCAAAGGTGCCGAACGAGCGAAGGCGGACGACTCCGAAGTCCTTGTCGCGCATCATGACGGGGTTGGCGGTGCCCCATTTGTTGCCGGTGAAAAGACGGGTGGTGACGAAATAGACGTCCGCCTTGAAGGGCGATTCGAAGCCGTATTTCCAACCCTGGAGTTTGGTGAGAAGCGGGATGTTGTCGGTGGTGAGGGAATGTTTGCCGGGTTGAAAACAATCGCCATACTGGCCGAGATAAACGAACTGCGCCACCTGGCTTTCCCTGACGACGAGCTGGGCGCCGTTCTTGATGGCGTGGTCGTCGTCCGGAAAACGCCACACGAGGGTGTCGCGCGAGTCGTCGTTGAATTCGATGATTTCGAGAAGTTCGCCTTTGATGAAGCTCAGGATGCTCATGTGTTTTCTTGGTTTGGTGTGGATCTGTTAGCGGTTGTCCGGAATGAAAGGAAGTGGAAAGGTCCGCGATTATTCCAGACCCCGCTCGTTCACTTCATCCTCGTCCCAGCCGAGGTAGTGGCCGAGTTCGTGGAGGAAGGTGGTGCCGACCTCGTCGCGGTAGTCCTGTTCGTCGCCCTCGACCCAGTCCCAGAGGTTGGCGAGGAAGAGCCGGATTCTTGGAAGCTCCGTTGAGTCCGCCTCGTCGTCCGCGGCCGGGCCTTCGAACAGGCCGAGTTCATCACCTTGCAGGTCGTTGTCCGGGGCGCCATCACCGGGTTTCTCCTCCATGGAAACCGGCACTTTCAGGGCGGCCTCACGCACATCGTCCGGCAGGACTTTGGTGAGAGATTCCAGTTCCTCGCGGGCCCACTGGCTGAGTGTTTCAAAATCCATGCATCGAAGTAGCGGTTGTCGGGCATCCGCACAATCCGGAAAACCTCATGGATGCAGGTCTTCAGCTGCCGGTCTTGAATTTCCGGACAGTGACGTTGCCACCTCCGCATGGCGCTCCGAGGCGTTCCGGACGGTCTACGACGGGAAAGCGGAAGGTGCGGACTCCAGCCATGGAGGGCAGTCTTGCCAGGGAACCTACCGCAATCGCGGCGAGGGCGAGGAGAGTCAGCGCGCCCAAGGTTAGAAATCCAAGCCGCAGCGATCTACCGGGCGGAAGCGGCGCGGCGCGCCGTTCGAAGTAACCGTTGAATTCCGTTGTGATGTTTTCCATCAGGGCCTCCATAAAAGGCTCGACGGCGAGTTTTGAATCAGTGGCCGAGGTCGCCTGGAGCAGAAGGGCCTCGGTTTCATGGGTGGGAACCCGCCCGATGGCTGGTTTTTCGTCCGGTGCCGTGCCGAGATCGCGTCCAAAGCCTAGGCTGCGGTTGTCCGATTCGAACACGACTACCAGGCCGTTTCCTTCAGGGAGCCACGATTGCTGGAGCTGCGCAGCGAGTTCCGGCGCGGTGGTGGCGATCAAGACCGGTTCGACGACCAGGTAAATGCGGAAGCCGTGCTCGGTTTCCAGCTTGCGGAGCTGGTCTGAAATCCGTTTTTGGGCGTCTGGATTCCGGCTGAAAAGCCCGCCTTCGTCACGAATGCCGAGTTCGGGCGGCTTTGGCACGATGTCTCTCAAGTGCCACTCGGGCAGCGACTGGCCGAATCCGGACAGCATCATGGAAACCCAAAGTATCCAACCTGCCATCCAGTAATGAAGCTTCCGCATGCCCCGGCACGCTCTGATATTCCCGGTTTCTTGACAAGCCGCGACTTCGGGGTTCCTGCGCTAGCCGGGTATGGCCTCAAAATGCTGCGTACACTCAAGTGGTGGAATTTGAAATTTTGGTACACTGATTTTAAAAATTGCCAAAAACCATTGAAATTTAGCCATAAGAGCAGGCTTAATTTTTTGGAAAGTCGTGGACCCGAGGGGTGATTATTGATTTTTTTGAATCACAAACCATTGATTTTAAGTGCTTTGTCGGGAAACTAAATTATCCTCAATTTATTCTTGATCCGAAGTGTACCTAAGTGTATTCCTCAACCACTGACGCGACTGTCAGCAACAACGTGAACAGCACTTTCCAGCCATACAAGGGATTCAAGCCCTTCAAGATGGACCCGAAATTCCGGGTTTCCATCCCGGCGATTTGGCGGACCGAGCCCGGTTCTCTGTTGTTCCTGATGTTTTCCAAAGAATACGACATGCCTGTCATCAAGGTTCTGAGTCAGGCGGCCTACGACGAGAAGGTCGAGCTGATCAGAGGCTGCGACAAGACCCCTGCGGAAAAGAACAGGTTGCTTGGCAAGCTGGCAATGCGTTGCCGCGAGGCCACCGTCAATGATCAGAGCAAACTGCTCGTTCCCAAGGATCTCAGTGAAATGGCGGGCATCGCCGCGGAATCCGACGTGGTTCTCGCTGGTCGTGGCGCTCACTTCGAAATCTGGAGCAAGGGGAACTTCGAAGTCACGCTCGGCCTCGAGATGAACGAGGAAGAAGACGACGACATGGGCCTTTTCTAAACACTCACCCACCACACACCCAACAGCAGCAATGTTGTTCACCCCACCAACTCTGGCGCTTGACGCGGTCCGCACATCGGCGGCTTCGGCTTCCGTCGCGCAGGCGTCAGAGTTGGGATTCCTTTCCTCACAGGACGGCGCGCTCGGGACAGCACGGCGTCTTGTCAAAAACACGGATGTCCGCACCGCTCCTGGCTGGTTGTCGGTGCGGCGTCCGGTGACTTTCATGGCTGGGCGTTCGAAGTTTCTCGGGACAGGGCTTCTTTCGTCATTTGAAACGATGGTCCGCGCGGCTTCTGGCTGGTTGTCCGCGCGGCCATCGCAAAATTTTCTCTACACACAGGACGGCGCGCTCGGGACAGCACGGCGTCTTGTCAAGAACACGGATGTCCGCACCGCTCCTGGCTGGTTGTCGGTGCGGCGTCCGGTGACTTTCATGGCTGGGCGAATGAAGCTACTCGGGACAGGGCTTCTTTCGTCATTTGAACCGATGGTTCGCGCCTATTCAGGTGTGTTTTGGGCGCGACCATCGCAGATTTTCATTAAACCGCAGGACGACGCGCTCGGGACAGCACGCAGTCTTGCGAATCCTACGGGTGCTTGCTCCGCTTCTGGCTGGTTGTCGGCGCAAGCACCCGCTGATTTTTCCACAGCCGGAAAAGCCCCGTCACCCGGAGAAGCCGATGCCTATCATCTTCCGGTGTTTCCCGCTGAGATTGCCGACTGGATGCAAGCCGCTCCGGGCATGTTCATCATCGACGGAACTCTTGGCGGTGGCGGCCACAGCGAGGTGTTCCTCAAGGCCGGAGCCACCGTGCTCGGCATTGACCGCGACCCGGAAGCTCTCGCGCACGCGCACGCGCGACTATCGGAATATGGCGAACGTTTTTCCACTTGGGAGGGAAATTTCTCGCGCCTTGAGGAAATCCCGGCGATCCGCGCCGACGGACGCGCCGACGGGCTTTTGTTAGACCTCGGGGTTTCCTCGCGCCAGCTCGATTCCGCCGCCCGTGGATTTTCGTTCATGCGTGAGGGTCCGCTTGACATGCGGATGGGGCCTTCCAGTCCGCGCACTGCGGCGGAAGTCGTGAATCAATGGGCCGAAGCTGATCTCGTCCGCATCCTTTTCGAGTTCGGCGAGGAACCGAAAGCCCGCCGCATCGCCTCGGCCATTGTGAAACAACGTGCCATCAAGCTTTTCTCCACCACCTTGGAACTTGCCGCCTGCATTGAAAAAGCGGTAGGCCGCCACGGAAAGACTCATCCGGCGACGCGCGCTTTCCAAGCCATCCGCATGGCGGTCAACGAGGAACTCGAATCACTCGCCGCCGCGCTTGCCGCCGCGCCATCGGTTTTGAAACCCGGAGGGCGCTTGTTGATCATCACGTTCCACAGCCTGGAGGACCGCATGGTCAAACGATTCCTCCGGCATCGCTCCACCGGATTCATCGATGATCCGGGGTGGCCGGAACCACGTCCGAATCCGGATTTCCAATTCCAGCTTCTCGCCCGCAAGGCCATCACACCGACAGCAGAAGAAACCTCCCTGAACCCGCGAGCCCGCAGTGCAAAACTGCGGGTTGCACGGCTTTTAGACCCCAAGCCATGAATCGTCGCCGCAACGAAACCCGCGCCTCCGGCTTTCCCATTTTCGCGATGCTCTTCGGCGCCGCGATCATCGCCGCCGGGGGAGTTCTCCACGTTTATTACAAGAACAGCCAGATCCGCATCACCCGGGACATCGATGCGATCGACCGTCGCGTCGAGCAGGACAGGCTCGAGATCCGCACTACCGAGATGCGCATGGACCAGCTCCTCAACCGCTTCACCATCCGCAAACAGCTTGAGGAGAACGGATCCAACCTGCGGCCGATCTCTCTCAACGTCGTCGAGGAGATCCAACCCACCCTGTCTAACAGACGGAGCGTCGCCTCCGCCGCGCCCTAGCCCGTGAAGTCCTCGTTTCAGAACCGCTGCATCGTCCTGTGCTCGATCCTGGTGATCGGGCTCAGTGTGCTTTCAGGCCGGTTGGTTCAGATCCAGCTCGTGGACCGTCACCGCTACGCGGAGAGTTCGCGCAAGGCTTTCCACCGCGTGGAGAAACTTCCCGCCATCCGCGGCATGATCGTGGACCGCCGCGAGGAGCCGCTTGCGAAGAGCATTCCGGTATCCACCGTATACGTGGACAAGAACCATCTGATGGACCCCAAGCTTGCGAGCTACGGTTTGGCCTATCAGGCGGCGAGTTCCGAACCGGGATGGAACGATCTGGATCCCGCCGCACAACGTCGCCGTATCAACGCCCTGCGTGGCGAGATCCTTGCCACGGATACCGCCGAGGCCATCGTCCAGAAGCACCTCGCCTATGCCGTGGGTGTCCTGGCGAGACCGCTCGGCATGCGCCGCGACGAGCTTCGCGAAAAGATCGAATCCTCGAAAGGCAAATGGCTGCCCATCGCCAAGGATCTTCCCGAGGACCTGGCGGACAACCTCCGCGAGGAAGTGGACAAGCACTGGATCGAGGGCTTCGAGTTCCAGAACTCGATCAAGCGCTGGTACACCGCTCCCAGTCTCGCCACCCACCTCATCGGCTTCACCGGGGAGGTCGAGGACACCGATGATCAGGGCAAGACCGAAACCCGCGTGACCGGCCGTTTCGGAATCGAAGCCACGATGGAGCAGTATCTCGCCGGGCGTGACGGATGGCGCGAGCATTTCCGTGACGCGCGCGGCCTCGTTGTTCCCGGCAATTCAGCCAGTCTTCTCCCGCCACGAGCCGGACTCAACGTGAAGCTGACCATCGACATGGGCCTGCAGGCCATCGTCGAGGAGGAAATGGACGCCAACCTCAAGGAGTTCCAGTCCGATCGCGGAGCCGTCGTCCTCATGGACCCGAAGACCGGCGAGATCCTGGCAATGGCCAGCCGCCCGAACTTCGATCTCAACCACAAGGAGGACGTCGCGAAAAACGGTTTCAACTTCGTGACCCAGGCCATCTACGAACCCGGTTCGACCTTCAAGGTGGTCGCCACATCCGGCGTGCTCAACGAAGGCCTGGCCACTCCGTTCACCTCGGTATTCTGCCACAACGGTCTTTACGTGGAGGGCGATATCAAGGTGCCGGACCATCATCCCTACGGAAACCTCACACTCCAGGGCGTGCTCGCCAAATCCAGCAACATCGGAGCCTACAAGTTCGCCCGTCAACTCGGGGCGAAGAGGTTCTACGACTACGCGCACAACTTCGGCTTCGGCCGCAAGACCGGCATCGAACTCAGCGGCGAGAGTTCCGGCATCGCCAAAAACACAGGCAACGCCGTGGACTTCTCGCGCGCCGCATATGGCTACGCCCTCAACGTGACTCCGCTGCAGATGGCCTGCGCCTACTCCGCCGTCGCCAGTGATGGAAAGCTGCTCAAGCCGAGAATCGTCAAGTCGCTCGTCGCCAACGATGGCACGGTGGTGGAAAGCTTCCCGACGGAAGTCGTAAGGCAGGTGGTCAAGCCGGACATCGCCCGCAAGATGCGTGAGGCGCTTCAGACCGTCGTCGAGCCGGGCGGGACCGCCACCCTCGGAGCCGTGCCGGGCTACAAGGTCGCCGGCAAGACCGGCACCGCCAAGCGCCACAATCCCAACGGCCGAGGCTACCTTCCTAACAGCTATACCGTCTCCTTCGTGGGCATGCTGCCCGCGAATGATCCCGCCTTCGTATGCGTCGTCGTCATTGATGATCCGCGCACCGACAAGGTCACCCGTTACGGCGGCACCATCGCCGCACCCGCCTTCGCCCGCATCGCGGCGCGCGCGGCGGCCTACATGAACTTGAAACCCACCGAACCCATTCCGGCTCCGCTCGCCTCCTCGTCCGTCAAAACCCGATGATTCTCCGTGATCTAGTTTCCTGCCTCTCAAGAGTCACGGCATCCGGCCCGATGGACACGGAGGTTGCCGCTCTAACAGCCTCCTCGCGCGAGGTTGGTCCCGGCATGCTCTTCGCCGCCATCCGCGGCACCACCATCGACGGCCACCGTTTCATCAACGACGCCCTCGCCGCCGGAGCGGCGGTGGTTCTGGCGGAATCCGCGCCGCCCTCCGACCTCAAACGTGAAACCGCCTGGCTGCATGTGCCGGACAGCCGCGAGGCGCTTTCAAGACTCGCATCGCTGCACGCCGGCCATCCGTGGATGAACATGGCCATGGCCGGAGTCACCGGCACCAACGGCAAGACCACCACCGCGTTCCTCATCCATCACGTGATGAAGACCGCGTGGCACCGCGCAGGTCTGTTAGGCACCATCCTTGTTGACGACGGTGAGAAACAGGAAACCGCGAAACACACGACCCCCGGCTCGATCGAACTCTCCGCGCTGCTTGGCAGGATGCACGACCACGGCTGCCGCGGTGTTGCGATGGAGGTTTCCTCCCACGGCATCCACCAGAAGCGGATCTCCGCAATCGGATTCGACGCCTGTGTCTTCACCAACCTCACGCAGGACCATCTCGACTACCACGTCACGATGGATGCCTACTATCAGGCCAAGGCCGACTGGTTCCACGCCCTTGCCGCGGACCCACACGGCAAGAAACCCGTCGCCGTCATCAATACCGACGACGCCTACGGCCTCGACCTCGCGGCCTCGCTCGACGGCAGGATGCCGGTCTGCCGTTTCGGATTCAACGTGCACTGCGACTTCCGCGCGAACAACTTCCGCCAGAACCCGCGTGGCATGGAGTTCGAACTTGCGGCCAAGGGCAAAACCTTCCTCGTCCGCGCGCCCTTGATCGGCCGCTTCAATGTTTACAACCTGCTGGCCGCGATCGCCGCCGCGAACGCCTGCGGCATCCGTCCGCGCGAAGCCGTCGCCGCGCTGGCCAGCGCACCGCAGGTGCCCGGCCGCATGGAAAACGTCGGCAATGCCGGCGGAGCCACCGTGTTCGTCGATTACGCGCACACCCCGGATGCTTTGGAAAACGCCTGCCGCACGCTCAAGGAGCTCGACCCCCGCCGGCTCATCACCGTGTTCGGCTGTGGCGGAGACCGTGACAAGGGCAAGCGCCCGCTGATGGCCGCCGCCGCCGCGCGCCACAGCGACGCCTGTGTCATCACATCGGACAACCCGCGCTCCGAAGATCCGTCAGCCATCATCCGCGAGATCGAATCCGGCATGGCCGGCATGGGCCACATCAGCATTCCCGACCGCGCCGAGGCGATCGCCTACGCCGTGAAGAACTCGTTGTCGGGCGACATCATCCTGATCGCCGGCAAAGGCCACGAAACGACGCAGCAATTCTCGGACACCACCATTGATTTCGATGACCGCAAGCACGCCTCCAAGGCGCTGCGTGACCGCGCTCAAACCATCGCGAGCAACCGATGAAACCCCTCACCGCAAGTCAGATCGCGGAGATCCTCGGCACGCACGTCGCCGCGGGAAATCCCGACGCGCTCGCGTCCGGCGGGGTTTCCACGGACACGCGGACGCTTGCGCCGGGATGCGTGTTTTTCGCTCTGCGCGGCGAGCATTTCGATGGCGACGCCTTCTCCAAGACCGCATTGGACAAGGGTGCCGCCGTGGTTGTCGTTCACAATTGGCAGGGCGGTCTTGAGGGAGGTGCGGCGGCGATCGTCGTGTCGGATACGCTGCGCGCACTCCAGCGGCTGGCCCATTGGTGGCGCAAGCAACTCGACATTCCTGTGGTGGGCATCACTGGTTCCAACGGCAAGACCAGCACCAAGGACTTCACCTCTGCCGTTTTATCAAGACGATATAATGTCTCCGCCACCCGTGGCAATCTGAACAACCACATCGGAGTCCCTCTAACGGTGCTGGCCACCACCCCGGAGCATACCGCCGCGGTCTGGGAGATGGGCATGAACCACGCCGGCGAGATTGCCCCGCTCTGCGAGATCTCCCGGCCGAAATACGGGATCATCACCAACATCGGCACCGCGCACATCGAGTTTCTCGGTTCGCGCGACGCCATCGCCGAGGAGAAGGGCACCCTTGCCCGCGCTCTACCGCAAGACGGTATTCTCTTCATCCCCGCGACCTGCGACTACCACGAATATTTCCGTAACCGCACCAAGGGCACGATCATCCCGGTAGGTAATGGACGGGGCCGCGTCCGCGCGGAAAACCTCCGCTTCGAGGCGGACCGCACGATCTTCGACCTGGTCATCGAGGGCGAGGGTTCGGCGGAGGTGGATCTTCCGGTGCCGGGAAAACACATGGTCACCAACGCGCTGCTAGCCGCCGGTGTCGGCTGGAAACTCGGGGTTCCCATCGCGGAGATCGCCATCGGCCTTTCATCGGCGTCACTAACAGGTGGAAGGCTGGCCCGCTATGAATCCCGCGGCGTCAGCGTGATTGATGATACATACAACGCAAATCCGGAGTCGATGGCCGCCGCCATCGAGACGCTTGCGGACGCCCCCGTTAACAACGGCGCCCGCCGCATCATCGTGCTGGGCCGCATGGGCGAGCTTGGCACGTTCGCGCCCGCAGCGCACCTTAGAACTGGCGAGCTCGCTGCGGATCGCGGCCTAACAGTGATCGCCGTCGGTGAAGGTGCGGAGGGCATCGCCGAAGGCGCGAAAGGCGCGCCCTGGTTCCCGGTGCTCGACGATGCCGCGGGCTGGCTGTCCCGCGAGGCGAAAGCCGGCGACGTCGTTCTCTTCAAAGGCAGCCGGACCGCCACCGTCGAAAAGGTCATGAACTCCGCTTTTCCCAGAAACTGATGCTTCCCGCGATTTACGATTACTGGCTCAATGCATTCGAACACGGAGAAGCGTGGGCGGTTTCATGCCGTTTCCTCAATCTGTTCCAATACATCACCTTCCGCGCCGCCTGCGCGGGTCTGTTAGCATTCATCCTGTCTCTGATCGCCGGACCGCGGGTGATCCGCAAGCTGATCTCACTCAAGGTCGGCCAACCGATCCGCACTGCGGAGGAGGTCCACAAACTCGCTGAGCTCCATGGCGGGAAACTCGGCACCCCGACGATGGGCGGAGTGCTCATCATCGGCACGGTGCTGGTTTCCACCCTGATCTGCGCGCGCCCGTTGAACCCCTTCGTCGCGGTGTGCGCCTGCACGATGTCCGCATGCGGACTGCTTGGTCTGTGCGATGACTACAAGAAGGTGAGGGAGAAGAAGTCCGACGGCATCAGCAGCCGCAAGAAGCTGGCCTGGCAGATCATCATCGCTCTCGTCGCCGCGATTTTCATTTATTACAAACCGCAGATCTCAGGCATTGGAGCCAGCCCTTCCCAGATCTCCGGGGACGAAGCCGGATTCTGTCTGGGCAAGGACAACCTCAAACACATCATCCCCATCGGCATCGGCTCGATCTGCTTCCCGCTGTTCAAGTTTCCGCTGGTCGATCTCGGCCTGCTGGTCATTCCGTTCTTCGCGCTGATCATCGTCGGGTGCTCGAACGCGGTGAATCTAACGGACGGTCTGGACGGCCTTGCCACCGGTTGCACGATCAGCGCCGCGCTGTCCTATGCGCTGCTCGCCTATCTCGCGGGTCATTATTTCATGTCCGTCGAGTACCTGGTGATTCCTCACAACCTCTATATCGGAGAGCTCGCCGTGTTCCTGATGGCGCTGGCCGGCGCCGGCTTCGGATTCCTTTGGTTCAACTGTCATCCCGCGAAGGTCTTCATGGGTGATACGGGTTCGCTGGCAATCGGCGGAGCGCTCGGCACCGCCGCCATCAGCACGAAGCAGGAGCTGCTGCTGGTCATCATCGGCGGCATCTTCGTGATGGAGGCGATGTCCGTCATCCTACAGGTCGGCAGTTTCAAGCTTCGCAAGAAACGGATCTTCAAGATGTCGCCCATCCACCATCACTTTGAACTTCTCGGCTGGCACGAGAACCAGGTGATCATCCGCTTCTGGATCCTCTCGATCATGCTGGCCCTCTTCGGTCTGGCCATCCTCAAAATCGCCTGAAATGAACCTCGCCGGAAAACACATCGCGATCCTCGGAGTCGGCCGCAGCGGCCGGGCCGCGGCGATGCTTGGCCTGCGTGAGGGCGCGCGTGTCTCGGCATGGGACCTTGCCGATCCGGATGCCTTCGCGGGCATGCCGGCGGACGTGGAGATCCATCCGAACGCCACTGCCGCTCAGGGGGAGGCGGTGGTTTCCGATCTGCTGGTGGTCAGCCCGGGCATCGACACCTACGGGCCATATGTCGCGGCTTTCTCGCGCAATACTTCGGAGGTCGTCGGCGAGGTCGAGCTCGCGGCGCGTTTCTATCAGGGGAAAATCGTCGGCATCACCGGCACCAACGGCAAGACGACCACCACCGAGTTGGTGGCCCGCATCCTCGCACAGGCGGGCATGGGCGGCACGCCCTGTGGCAACTACGGCACGCCCTTCGCCGAGGTGGTTCTATCAGCCAATCCGCCCGCCGCCGTGGCGCTCGAGCTCAGCTCGTTCCAGCTCGAGACCATCCGCACGCTGCACCCGCACGTGGCGGTGTGGCTGAACTTCGCGCCGGACCACATGGACCGCTATCCCACCGTGGAGGCCTATCGCGCGGCCAAGCTTCGTATTTTTGAAAACCAGGGCGCGGAGGACACCGTGGTGATCCGCAGTGGCGAGGAGCTGCCCGCTCTAACAACAAAGACCGTTTCGTTCTCCACCACCGATCCCGATGCGGACTGGTTCTCCGACGGCCACGTGATCCATCATGGCGGCTCCATCCGCCTGGACATGGAGCATGAAACCAGCCTGCGCGGACTTCATAACTCGGAGAACACGATGGCCGCGATGGCCGCATGCGAAGCGCTGGGCGTCTCCGCCGCCACGGCGCGCGAGGCGCTGCGCGGCTACGCGCCGCCGCCCCACCGCTGCGAGCTCGTCCGCACGCTCGACGGCGTCGAATATCTCAACGATTCCAAGGCCACCAACCTCCACGCGCTTGAAAGCGCGCTGCGTTCGCAGACCCGCCCGGTCGTGCTCATCGCTGGCGGCAAGGACAAAGGTCTCGATTACACGTCCGTGCTTCCGCTGCTGCGCGAAAAGGCGCTCGGCACCGTCACCTTCGGGCAGATCGCCCGGCCGCTCGCCGCCTTGTTTTCCGGGGCGGTGCCGAGTGAATCGGTCTCCACTCTCGCGGACGCGGTCGCCACCGCCCGCAGCCTCGCTCCGCGCGGCTCCACCGTCCTCCTGTCTCCTGGAACCTCGTCGTTCGACCAGTTCACCGGCTACGAACAGCGAGGCAACACCTTTCGTGATCTCGTCCACCAACTTCGCTAACACTTCGCCATGAAACTCCACACACTCCCCGTCAAACGCCGTCCGGTTCCCAAGGGAATCTTCCGCCGCCTCAGTGCCGTCACCCGCAACCGCAAGCAGCGTGTCGCCGCGGCGGCAGCCGCACCCGGTGCCGAAATCGAAGCCGATGATGGCGGATCGAAGATATCCCGGGCGCTGACGATCATCTTCCTGATCCACATCGTCGCGATCGGCCTGATCTTCTTCCACCAGCGTTTTCTCGACGGGCGTCCGGTGGACAGTACCGCAAAGACCACCAAGACCGAGGCCGCGGCCCCGGCAGCTGCGGCTGCCACCACCGCACCGGCCCGCCGCGATGATCTGCCGCGTCTAACCGCGGGGGAGAAACCCTACGTCGTCAGGCCGGGTGACAATTACGCCCGCATCGCCGCTGCAGAAGGGGTGGACGAGGGGGATCTCCGCCTGCTCAACAAGCATGTGGACATCGGCCCCGGCCTGATCCTGCGCATTCCTCCCAAGCGAATCGTCGCGGTGGAACCTCCGGAACTCACCGCGATCCGCGAGCAGACTCCCTCGGACCGTGATCGCGGCCTCGTCGAGGCGGTGGATGTGGCCAACGCGCCCAAGGCCCAACTCGTCCATCCGAAAGTGACACATGACAGCTCCACAAAGACACCGGTTTCCACATCACCGAAAGCGTCCGCCACCACGACATCCGGCAAGACGTCCGCTGTTGCTTCTTCCACCAAGACCAGCGGCTCCGCTTCTACCAAGACGTCCACCGCCAGCGGCAAATCCTACGTTGTCCAGCCCGGCGACAGCATCTGGCGCATCGCCAGCAAATACAAGATCAGCCAGGACAGCATCATGCGCGCCAACGGCATCAGCGACGCACGCAAAATGAAACCCGGCATGAAGATCGTCATTCCGCAGGGATGAATTTCCGGTTTTGAGGTTTTAGATTCCAGGTCTCCCATGTCCCGCTACTGCTCCATCATTCTTTGCGCGGCCGTCGCAGCCTTGGTCGCGCTCGGGCTGACCATGCTGGCGAGCACCGGGTTCTGGGTGAAGGGAATGGAATCCCATTATCATTTCCTGAGCCACCAGGCGGTGATGGTGTCCCTGGGGCTTGTTACAGCGGTTTTCATGGCCTGCTACCCGCTCGAGAAGTTCCGGAAGCTGGCACCCTGGATGTATGTGGCGGCCTGCGTGATGCTGGCGCTTTGTTATGTCCCCTCAGTGGGGGTTTCGATCTATGGCTCCAAGCGCTGGATCATGCTGCCGTTTCTCGGCCAGTTCCAGCCGTCCGAAATGGCGCGCATGGTGGTGGTGATCTGTCTGGCCGCGTGGTTTGCCCGCTGGCAGACCGAGGTTCACACCTTCTGGCGCGGATTCATCCTACCGGGCGTCATCGTGGGGATTCCGCTCGTGCTCATCGCGGGTGAGACGGACGTTGGAACGGCGCTTTCGATCTCGGTGGCTGTCGCGGCGATCCTGTTCTGTGTGGGCACCCGCCTCTTGTACATGGTGCCCACCGCCCTCTCGATGGCCACCGCCGTAGGATGGTATCTCAAACATGATGAGAACCGCTGGGCGCGCATCCAGGCCTGGCTCAATCTCGACGATCCGGTGAACCAGCTCGACCGCGGCATGCAGCAGTGGCGCGCGCTGCTGGCTCTTGGCAATGGCGGCCCTTGGGGCGTGGGCCTCGGCAATGGTGTGGAGAAATTCGGCACGCTCACCTTCGCGCACATCGACTTCATTTTCCCCGTGGTGGGCGAGGAACTCGGCCTGCCCTTCACGCTCGGGACGATTCTTTGCTATGTGTTGATCGCCGTGGCGGGCTGCGGCATCGCCCTGCAGGCCAACACGGTGTTCAACCGTTGTGTCGCATTGGGGCTCACCTGTGTGATCGTGGTCCCGGCCATCCAGAACGTCGCCGTGACCACCGCGCTCCTTCCCAACGACGGACTGGCGCTGCCATTCGTGAGCTACGGTGGCACCAGCCTGGTCTTCAGTCTCGCCGCCGTCGGCATGCTGGTGGGCATCCACCGCAGGTCCCACGCGCGCGTCGTGCAGGAATTTCCGCTCACCCGCCAGACCCGCCTCGCGGTGCGTCTGTGACCGGCTGCAAAACCCGGATTGACCACGGGTGGCGCCGCCGACAATCTTCGCGGACGTGATTCTTCGTTTCGGCCGGCTGCTCTGCATCCTTGTCTGCATCCACCTCGTGGGTGGGCAATGGGCCGTGCTCCAGACCGCCGCCTGGGCCGGCATGCTCGCCGACTATGGGAGCACCTATGGCATCAGGAAAGCGGTGAAGATGACCTTTGACGGAGAGCACCCGTGCCCGATGTGCCGGAAAATCCGCGCCGACAAGGAGCGCGAACCACGTCCCGATCTTCCCGGCGGGACTCTTGAGAAACTTGCCAAAAAGGATCCGGGTCTTCCATCAAGCGAGCTGCCTGCCCTGGGTGCTCCGGCATTTTCATTGCTGGAAACACACTTCTTCCATGTTGCGGGCGAATCCCGACGTGAAGCTCCGCCGCGGCCCTTCCCCGAAACATCGCGGGCCTGAGCTGACCACTGGCCGCATGACGGCCTCATGAAACCACCGCGCCGTGCCCGTCGCACCGCGTCCTTGAATCGTTTCCCGCCATCCATGGCGGAGCCCTCGCGTTTATCTATCAGAAATATCCAACACATGAAAACCATCTCCAAATCCCTTATTCCCGTTCTGTTATCCGTATCCGCAGCCACTGCCTGCGATCTATGCAACTGCTACACTCCGCCGAAGGGAGGTTCCGACGGCGAGCTCGGCCTGCACGTCAGCATCGCGGAACAATTCACCCGTTTCGGCACGCTCCAGTTCGAGGGCGACGAGGTCGCGAATCCCAGCGGCCAGTATCTCAACAGCTCGATCACCCAGATCATCGTTGGCAGGAGCTTCCTCGATCAACGGCTGGACCTGCAGCTTGGCATTCCGCTGATCTACCGCGAATACCGCCGTCCCGAAGGTTTCGCCATTGACGAAGGAACCGAGTCCGGGCTTGGCGACATCTCGTTGATCGCCCGCTACGAACTGCTGCGCCGGAAACCGGCTGCGACCACCTGCCCCATGGATCCCGCCCATGGCGGAAAATCCGGTCCCTCACCGCGGGCGGATACGGACGCCTCGTGGAGCCTGCTGGCCGGCATCAAGCTGCCGACCGGCGACAGCAGCCGCCTCAAGGAGGAGTTCCACGAAGTGGAGGTGCCGGGCGCGCCCGAGAGCGGCATCCACGGCCATGACCTCGCCCTTGGCAGTGGTTCCGTTGACGGCATCCTGGGCACCGAGGTTTCATTGCGCCGTGGCGACTGGTTTTTCCAAGGCGACTGCCAGTATGCGCTGCGCGGCGAGGGCCGGCATTCCTACCGCTATGCCAACGACTTCACCTGGAGCGCCGGTCCCGGGTGGTATGCCGTGCGCGGGGCGACCCGCTCGATCGCGTTGCAATTCGCGGCCTCCGGTGAAACCAAGGGCACCGATACGTTCCAAGGATCTTCCGCCGGAGACACCGGCATCACCGCGGTCTATCTCGGGCCGAGGCTGCTCGCATCCTACGGAACCATGACAGGCGAGATCGGCTTCGACCTGCCGGTGATGATGCACAACACGGAGCTGCAGGCGGTGCCGGACTACCGCATCCGCGCGGCGTTCACCCTCAGGTTCTGACAAACCCGCCCGTCCGGACTTGGTGCTTCATCCTCCGGCGTCATGCGGGTAGGCTCCGGTATGACGCTTGAGGTTTCCACTCCCGCCCTGCTGTTTCCGGCGATCAGCCTGCTGTTCCTTTCGTTCACGAACCGCTTTCTGCATCTCTCCGCGCTGATCCGCAGCCTTCATGGAGTGGTGGGGGTGTCATAAATTTTGTGTAAGTGCTTTCTCCGCTGATGTGCCCCATCAACAGAACCAGCACATCCCATGAAACCGAAAATCACCGACGCGCTCCTCGACGAGTTGCTCAAAAACTACAGCCAGCCCGGCGACCTGCTTGGCCCC
>CANBTO010000004.1 GCA_947372405.1 Verrucomicrobiaceae bacterium | reverse complement strand
GTTGTCGTTGAAGGACTTGATGACCCAGTCCCGCCAGATCCACTGGTGGCGGCCGCCATCGATCGAGTAGCCGTTGGTATCGGCGTAGCGCGAGGCGTCGAGCCAGGAGACTGCGAAGTTCTCACCGAAACGCGGCGAGGCGAGCAGGCGGTCCACCAGCGCCTCGTAGGCCTGCGGCGAGGTATCATCGACGAAGGACTTGATTTCCTCCGGCGAGGGGGGCAAGCCTGTTAGGTCGAAGGCAAGCCTGCGAACCAGGGTGCGGCGGTCGGCTTCGGGGGAGAAGGTAAGGTTTTCCGCCTTAAGACGCGCGGCAACGAAGTGGTCGATGGGATTGGGGCCGGAATCGGCGACTTCCGGCACGGGGGCTTTGACCGGCGGCTGGAAGGCCCAGTGGCCTTCATACTTCGCACCCTCGCGGATCCAGCGGGTGAGCTTCTCCGCATCCTGGGCGGTGAATTTCATGTGCGCGTCCGGCGGCGGCATGACTTCGTCCGGGTCCGTGCTGGTGATGTGGAAGACGACCGGGGATTCCTCCGGCTTGCCCGGGACGATGGCGGGCTTTCCGGATTTGCCTCCTTTCAGGGCGCGCTCACGGAGGTCCAGCCGCAGTTCCCCTTTCACCGCGGCGGCATCCGGGCCATGACAGGTGAAACAGGTCTTCGAGAGGATCGGCCGGATGTCACGGTTGAACGCAAGCGGCTCGGCGGCTGCGAGCGGAAGCGTCAGCGCGGCTGAAACAATCGGAAGACAGCGGTTCATGTGTTTTGGAAAAGAGACCAGTGTACGCGTGGAATGGAAGGATTTTGTCAGAAATCGAAAATCTTGAGGGCCCCGGGTGGATGCGGCCCTTGATCACGGACGGCAGGCCTCGAAGCCTTCGCTGTTGCAACTCACGCACGCTCCAACAAGTCCTTCGCGCATGCTGGCACCCTTCGTCCCGCCGCCCGCCACATCGTCAAAATCCATGCCAGCTCATGACCCCGGTGTTGCCCACTGCTGATGGTTTTGTCTTCGGTGTTGATTCCCGTGAATGGCGCAAGGAGCCGAGTGATGGCGTGGATCCGGTCGCCGGACCGCACGAGAGTGGATGCGGGAGGCCATTCGAAGTGTTTGGTTTGAAACCTCGCTACTTGATTCGCGCCAGCGGAAATGGTTTCCCTGATGGCATGCCAGAAACCGCCGAACTTTTCATCCGCATTCGCGGGCTGACACAGGGGTTCGGCGATAACCAGGTCCTGCGCGGAGTGGATCTGGATGTTTTCCGCGGCGAGACGCTTGTCATCCTCGGCGGTTCCGGTTGCGGGAAATCCGTGCTGATCAAGCACCTGCCAGGCCTGCTCCAGCCCACCGGCGGCTCGATCACGGTGGATGGCGTGGAAATCACCGGCCTGCCCGAGCGGAAACTCGGCCCCATCCGCAAGCAGATGGGTGTCCTCTTCCAAGGCGGAGCGCTTTTCGATTCCCTAACCGTCGCCGGAAACGTCGCCTTCCCGCTGCGCGAGGCCGGCTTGAAGGACGAGAAGGAAATCGCGACGCGGGTGGCCGAGGCCTTGGAAATCGTCCACCTCACCGGCGAGGGGGAAAAACTCCCTCCCGATCTGTCCGGAGGCATGCGCAAGCGCGCGGCGCTCGCCCGTGCCATCGTCCACAAGCCCGCCTGCGTGCTCTTCGACGAGCCGCACACCGGACTGGATCCGATCAACGCGGATTCCATCAACCATCTGATCAAGGACCTGCAGCGCGATCACGGCGTCACGAACATCGTCATCACTCACGATCTGATCAGCGTTTTCCGCATCGCGGACCGCGTGGTGTTTCTGGATCAAGGCGTCGTCCACTGGACGGGCACGGCTGCGGAGTTGAAGGAAACCCGCGATCCGGAGTTGCGGGCTTTCGTCGATGGCGATTCCGGAGAGCCGTGGAAATGAAGGGTTTTACGGATTGGATTTAGCGGATTCTTCTGTTATAAGTGAATCGTGCCAGTATCCGAGAAACGCAACGAATTGACCGTGGGGCTGTTTCTTCTCATCGGGCTCGTTCTGCTTGGCGGGTTGGTATTGCAGTTCGGCCGCTTCAAGGAGCGTTTCGGCGGACATTATCTGATCACCGTGGTTTTCGACGACGCGTCCGGGTTGATCAAGGGGTCCGAGGTCCGCATGGGAGGCGCGAACATCGGGCGTGTCGCCGAGCTTCCCGAACTTAACGAAGCCGTGCAGGTGGAGGTGAAAATCGCCGTCACCCGAGGCATCCGGATTCCCGCGGGGTCATCGTTCCAAATCAACTCCGCCACCTTGCTGGGAGACAAGCTGATCGTCGTCATTCCTCCGGTGGACAAGACCGGGGCTCACATCGACGCGGGAAGCAGGGTGCGAGGCGCGGGCCCCACCGGTCTGGAGGCTCTTCAGAACAACGCGGAGATTCTCTCCCGCGACGTGGCCCGTTTCCTCAAGGAAGCCGAGAAAACCCTTACGAAAGTCGATGCCGCCGTGGACGAGATCAAATCCGCCTCAACGCAGCTCGCTGAAGCGAGCTCCAAAGTGAACCATTCGATCCTCGCCGAAGAGAATCTAACACACCTGAACCAGACCATGCTGAACCTCGCGGATGCGTCCGCGCGCTGGAAGGAAACCAGCGCAAAACTTGAGCCCACGCTGGCCGAGGCCCGGGAAGCGGTTGCCGCTGTCAGGTCAGCCGCCAGCCGCACCGAGAAAACGCTGATCCACGCAGACGAGACGATCGCGGTGATCGGGCCGGCGTTCAAAGGTATACCGGAAGCGGTGAGCCATTTTTCCCGCGCCTCCGAGAAAGCGGGTGCCGCTTTGGACCGCATGGCGAAGGGCGAGGGAATGCTCGGGGCCTTCGCCTCGGACAACGAGGTATCTCTCGATTTCAAGGCCTTCATGAAAAACCTGCGCCGCAACGGAGTGCTTTTCTATCAGGACGGCGGGGCCACGCCCAAGCCCAAACCTGTGGAGCGTTTCAGCGGAAACCACCGCTGATACACGGTCCACGATCGATCCCGTCGCCAACTACTTGCGGGAATCCGCAGGACAGCTCTCAAAGAACTCCTTTTGAAACGGAGGAGGCCACTGGATGCGGCAGCGTCCCGGCACGTCGAAGCATCTTTGGGACAAGGTCCCACGCCCTTGGTTGGTCGCCAGCAGGAGGTTGATGAAATGCTGGACCAACAAGCTGTTAGGACTGCGTGCGTCCGTCCAGAAATCCTTCAGCGGACCCTTGAAAGTGAGTTCCGGCAGATCATACACCGCAGTGCCCAGCGTGATGACCGGAATGCGGTGGACCAGTCCGGAGATGCCCACCGAGCTGTTGATGTTCACCAGTCCGCGGGCGTGTTCCAGCAGGGTGGGAAGGTGGACGCGGTCCACATATAACAGTCGGCCGCCGCCCATACGGTGATCAAGGCCGGTGATCAGGTTGGCATAATCCTTGTAGCCGCGGTCCATTGGGTGAACCTTGAAGACTAGCTTCGTGTCCGGCGGCGCGTGGTTTTCGAAGGACGCGACCACCTGTTTGATGAACTGTTCCACCGAGACGAAGTCCGAGCACTTGGTGATCTGGGTATCGCTGTGCACCTGGAGTGGCACGGCATAATATCTTCCGGAAAGCTCGCCTGAGAACAACGTGTCATACTCATCGTCCCGACCTCGCTCAATGAAGCGCCAGAGGTGGATGAGGCTGTGTTTGAGATGAGACCAGAGGTTCATGTCCCGCTGGTCCACGAAGTTCGGAAACAACGGAGACGTGATGCGACTGATGAAGAAATTTGTGCAGAACGCCAGCAACTTGGCGGAGGTGCTGACCTGGCACAGCTCGGGCGGCATCTCCGCCTGCTTCGGTGGAGGCCCATCCGCAAGCAGTTCGCTCCATTCCTCGGCAACCGCTTTGAGCGGAACACTGTCCCGGCTGAAAACCATCACGCAGTTCGGACGGATCAATCCCAACTCGAACACCTGGCATCCCAGGTCGAGCTCGGCCGCGAGTTTCCATGCGATCTGGTTGTAGGGCCGGTAATGGTTGTAGAGAAAAAACGTGTCGTAGCCCTCGCGCCTGACCAACTCCCTGAGCCAATCGTCGAAATCCTCGATCGGCTCCCGGAACACGTGGGTCTGGATTCCCCGCAGCTTATAGATCAGGTCCGGAGCGCAGAAGATCACCTTGCCGACGTGATGGCCCACATCCTTGAGGTCCTGAGCCAGCAGGGACATTCCCGCCTCCCAGTCTCCCTGAACGATCAGGATCCTGCGCTTGCGCAGCACTTGCATGGCGCGCTCTGGTGCCAAGCCATCCTTTCCGGGCAGGTTGGTTGCCGTGATTGGCGACTCACCCGCGTCCGGTCCCACAAAAACACTGGGGCCAAGGCGAAAGGAGGGTGTGTCAGGGCGCATATGTCACAGCATCATGGTTGTTGTTTTTTTCAATGCATTTGAATGCCAGACACGCGCCCGAAGCAGGGTCGGACTCTATGAATTCGCCTAATCCAGTCAACCCTCAAAAAACCATGTTTCCGGCGATGATCATTGTGGCCGTAAGGAAAACTACCTGCTTGCGCTCATGAATCCGCTGTGGCAGTCTGCCATTGGATTAAAAGCTCCATTACTGTCATGAAAGAAATCATCGCCGCATGGAAGACCGTGGACCGCGACAAGATCGCGATCTGCGCAAGCGTGATCCCGGGTTTGGGACACCTCTACAAGCACCACTACCTTGCAGGGTTCGGCATACTCATCCTGGGGAACGTCATGGTCGCGTTCATCGCGGCATTGCTGGCCTTCGCCACCTTGGGCCTCTCATTGCTGCTGGTGCCGGCGGTCTGGTTTGCGGCCGTCGCCTGCTCCGCCTACATGGCCTCGGACGAACACGGAATGCACCCGTGGCTCCACGTCTGGGATTACCATTGGGCCGATTTCCGTCGCCGCGCCAAGAAGGCATGAGCCGCCTGCATCCTGCAGACTGGAGGAAAACCAGTCCGCCGGGATGGGGCGGGCCGAGAGCCACTTGGGACCACGCTCACGAGAGACGCGCCGCCAGCAGTTCGCGCTGGAAGATGAGTTCCGTGGGGAGGTGGTCGTAGAGGTCGATGAAGAACTCGCCCTGGCTGACGAGCTCCGCCTTCCACTCGGTGCGGTTGAAGGCCATCACCTTGTCGAAGCTCTCCTCGGTGAAGCCGTCGAGTCCCTCGATGTTGAAATCCTCGAACGCGGGAGTCCATCCGATCTGGGTTTCATGGCCGACCGCGCCGCCGTGGCAACGTTGCACGATCCACTCGATGACGCGCATGTTTTCGCCGAATCCGGGCCACAGGAACTTGCCTTCCTCGCTCTTGCGGAACCAGTTCACATGGAAGAAACGCGGCAGGTTGGTGAGGTAGCGGCGCATTTCCAGCCAGTGGCTGAAGTAGGCGCCCATGTTGTATCCGCAGAAGGGCAGCATGGCCATGGGATCCCGGCGGACCTTGCCGATCTGGCCAAAGGCGGCGGCCGTCATTTCCGAGCCCATGGTGGCTCCCAGATAGACGCCGTGGCTCCAGTTGAAGGCTTGGAAAACGAGCGGCATGGTGGTGGCGCGGCGGCCGCCGAAGACGATGCCGTCGATGGGCACGCCGTCCGGATTCTGCCATTGCGGATCGATGGACGGGCACTGCGAAGCCGGTGCGGTGAAGCGGGCGTTCGCATGGGCCGCCACGCGGCCGCAGTCAGGCGTCCAGTCCTGGCCGGTCCAGTCGATGAGATGGGCCGGCGGCTGCTTGGTCATGCCTTCCCACCAGACGTCGCCGTCATCGGTTAGAGCGACGTTGGTGAAAATGCAGTTCTCCTTGATGGAGTCCATCGCCCGCGGGTTGGTGTCGTAGGCGGTGCCTGGAGCCACGCCGAAGTATCCGGTTTCCGGGTTGATGGCGTGGAGCTTGCCGTCCTGATGGGGCCACAGCCAGGCGATGTCGTCACCGATGATGGTGGTTTTCCAGCCGGCGTCCTGATAGGCCTTCGGTGGGATGAGCATGGCGAGGTTGGTCTTTCCGCAGGCGGACGGGAAGGCGACGGAGAGATAGGTCTTCTCGCCGCTTGGAGCCTCCACACCGACGATGAGCATGTGCTCCGCCATCCACTTGTGCTCGCGGGCGATGTTCGACGCGATGCGCAGCGCGAGGCACTTCTTGCCTAACAGCGCGTTGCCGCCGTAGCCGGAGCCATAGGACATGATCTCGCGGGTTTCCGGGAAATGAACGATGTATTTGTCCTCGTTGCATGGCCAGGTCACATCGGCTTGGCCGGGCTCCAGCGGAGCGCCCACCGAATGAAGGCAGGGGATGAAGTTTCCGTATCCATCGCGTTTCTTCTCGATCGTTCCGGCGGCCTCGTCCTCAAGGCGCTTGAGGACATGCGAGCCCATGTGCGTCATGATGCGCATGTTCACCACCACGTACGGGCTGTCCGTGATCTCCACGCCGATCTTGGCGAGCGGTGAATCCAGCGGGCCCATGCAGAACGGGATCACATACATGGTGCGGCCCTTCATGCTGCCCTTGAATTTTTCGGTCAGTGTGACGCGCATTTCGGCAGGGTCCGCCCAGTGGTTGGTAGGTCCGGCCTCGTCAGCGCGCTTGGAGCAGATGAACGTGCGGTCCTCCACACGGGCGACGTCCGAGGGCGTCGATCTGGCAAGGAATGAATTCGGACGCTTTTCCGGATTGAGACGGATGAAGGTTCCCTTCTCGACCATCAAGGAAGTGAGGCGGTCCCATTCGGCCTGCGAGCCATCGCACCACTCGACGGCATCGGGCGTGCAAAGGGCTGTCATTTCCGCAACCCATTTCTGCAGGGCTGCGTGGGAAGTTTTTGGATTGCTCATAGCGCCGCCATTAAAATGGCCAGGCTGCGATTTGCAACGCCTTGGAGGGAATCGCCATGAATTTGCCAGAATATGCGGAGATCCGGAATGTTCCCGTTGTAATGGAAGCGACCGCCGACAGGAGAAATATCGTTAGAGGGTGTCTTCGTCAGCCCAGCGGATTGCTGAAACGCACGCCTGTGAACCGGCCGAAGTCCAGATCCGCGGTGTGGACTTCGGCATTGAGGCGAAGGGCGACGGCGGCGATCTGCGCGTCGGTGCTCAGGTTTCCGGCGGTTCCAGCGGATTCCAGCAGCGCAAGTGCGGCCTCCACGTCTTCCAACAGCATGTCATGCAGGCGCACTTGTTTCCGGCCCAGCCACGAACGTACGTGAGCGGACGCCTCGGCCACCGACAGCGGATCCGTGAATATCCGCGGGTGAGTGGAAATCCTCACGAAGCCGAACACCACCGTCGGAAGCAGGATGACCGGACTGGGACTGCTCATGATGTGTTCGCACCACGCCGCAGCCTTGGGGTGAAACGGGCTGCTTTGATCACACGCGTAAAGCAGCAGGTTGGCATCCGGCAGAATCATCGGCTGCGTTCCATGAGTTTGCGGGTGGTTTCCAGAAACGCTTCCGCTTCGAGATCATCGGCCAATTGATTGAACCCGGCGGGATCATGCCCGGCCCGCAGGCCCATCGGCCGGGTCTTCAGAACAAACGGCTCCGACTGCCCCATGCCTGTGGATTGCTCGATGCCAGCTCGCAGGGTGTCGTTGAGAACCTTCTTGAACGGCCTGTGAGTGCGCGCAGCGGTTTCACGCAGGATGCGCTCCAAATCCCGGTCCAAAGTCACCGTGGTTCTCATGAACGCATCATGATGCTATATTTGGTAGTGTCAAGATGCCAAATTCGTCTTGGCCGGGAATTTTCGCTGGATTCCGGAAGCACGATGGCAAAACAAGGAATCTTGCGTGACACGCCCAGTCGCCCGTGAGTCAAATTCAGGCGTTTCGCAACGCCGCCATGCAGACGACCGCCACCGAACTTCTCGCCCGCCTCCATTACTCGGAACCCGCAAGGTTTCCCAAAGCCGCCATCAAGGAAATCATCGCCCGCCGGGACGAGATGATTCCCCATCTGATCGCCGTTCTGGAATCCGCCCATGCCAATCCAGCGGAATATCTCGACGGGCCGCAGGTCATGCTGCCCACCTATGCCGCCTACCTGCTCGCCCAGTTTAGGGAAACCCGCGCCTACCGCCCGCTTCTCGCGTTGCTCAACCTGGAGGGTGACCTGGCCGAGCAATTCTTCGGCGACTCGATCACCGAAGACATGTACAACATTCTGGCTTGTGTCTTTGATGGCGATGAGACGCCGCTGCGCGCCTTGATCGAAAACCCACTCGCCGAAGAATATGCCCGCGCCAGCGCCGGGCTGCGAACCTACCCGGCCCTGATCCACGCTGGACAAATTACCCCCGCGGAAGTCGAGAGCTACTTCCACGATCTCTTCAACCACAAACTCGAACGCGAGCACTCTCACGTTTGGAACAACCTCTGCAGCATTTCCGCCGATCTCGGTTTCGCCGCCCTGCTTCCGCTCATCCACAAGGCGTTTGACGACGACCTCTGCGATCCGTTCTTCGACCACCTCGAAGACATGGAAGAGCGCATTACTTCCGGGGGCGATTCACACTGGACGCGGGACTGCATGCCCATCGACGATACGGTGGCTACCATGGAAACCTGGGCTTGTTTCAACCGCTCTTCCTCCCCGCGCCGATCCGTTGTGGATTCTGATTTTTTCAAATCACCCAGCGATACGCAGGAGTTCCCCGCGCGCCCCAGTGTTCCTCCACCGCCCAAACACCCCGGCGTCGGCCGCAACGATCCCTGCCCCTGCGGCAGCGGCCGCAAATTCAAGAAATGCTGCGGCGTGGGCTGATCCCCAGCTCCGCCGCAATCCTCGTGCACGGCCGGGATCTGACGTCCTGATAGGGCTTGGAGCGTTCGAGTGTGGGCATGACTGAAGCCGGTTGGATTACCGGTGTTTCCACTGCGAATGATCCCGAAGCTCACTTTTTGAATCCACATCACACGTGATGATTCCGCTGGCAGCCACGATTGCGGCCGGCAGCGGCTTTTCCAACTGACGTCTCAGGCTCCTGGCCTGCCGCGCCAGAAACTCGCCCACCGAGGTTCCTTGCGCTTCAGAAAACCTTTGCAGAAACGCAAGATCCTCGTCCGCCAGAGATACCGTGATCGTGCTCATGGCCGCAGGCTAGCCACGGAATCCGTGGATTTCAAGAACGGTGGCGGGGTGAAGTCAGAGCCGGTTGCGGCTGAATATCCCCAGCTCCGTCGCAATCTTCGCGCATGGCCGGGACCAGACGTCCTGATAGAGCTTGGAGCGTTCGAGAATGGACATGGCGGGGTGTCCTGTCGTTAGGTTTTGCGCTTGGGGAATCCAGCCGCTGACTTTCAAATTAAAGTTTTTTGCCAATTTCTTTAATTTGGGTCCGGAGATTGAAAGTAAACTTTCAATCTCCGGACGGGCACGATAGCTCGGTTTGCACCACTTTTAGCCGCCAACGGTTGGTAGGCAGCGCCCGGTGGCAATTCACGGGGACGCATGGTTGGCGTGAGCAAGAGAACGCTGTATTCACGCAGAAGCCAGTCCCGCGTGAATAATGGCAGTGGTGATTCACGCGAAAGGGTGGCTTCGAGCGCTTTTTCCCCAACCCTCCGCACGCAGTTCACCCATGATACTCCTGAATGCTCTTCACGGTGAGTTCCTTGTCCTTGAGCGAACGCATCGCCTTCACCGAGGCTTCGGCGGCGGAGAGGTTGGTGGCGTGGGAGATCTTCTGGGCGATGGCGGTGGAGCGGATCTGGACTTCGTCGGCGCGGGCTTCGTGGCCGCTGGGAGTGTTGATGACGAAGTGGATGTCACGATTCTTCATCATGTCGATGACGTTCGGGCGCGCCTGCTCGGCGAGCTTGAAGAGGCGGGTGCTTGGGATGCCCTCGGCGGTGAGGCGGGCGTGGGTGCCGCCCGTGGAGAAGACCTTGAAACCAAGCTCCACCAGATCGCGGGCGACGGCGACGGCGCGGTTCTTGTCGAGATCGGCCACGGAGAGAAACACGTTGCCGGAGACGGGCAGGGGGTTGAAGGCGCTGATCTGCGACTTCGCGTAGGCCATGCCCCAGTCGGGATCGATGCCCATGACCTCGCCGGTGGATTTCATTTCCGGGCCGAGCACGATGTCGATGCCGGGGAAGCGGTTCCAGGGGAAGACGGCTTCCTTCACCGAGAAGTGCGGCGGGATGATGGTTTCGGTGTAGCCGAGATCGACGAGCTTGTGGCCGAGCATCACCTTGGCGGCGAGCTTGGCGAGGGAAACGCCGGTGGCTTTCGAAACGAAGGGCACGGTGCGCGATGCGCGCGGGTTGACCTCGATGACGTAGAGCAGTTCGTCCTTCACGGCGAACTGGATGTTCATCAGGCCCTTCACCTTGAGCTCGCGTGCCAGATCCTTGGCGGCGCGGACGATCTCCGCCTTGATCTTTTCCGTTAGAGAGAACGACGGGATGACGCAGGCCGAGTCACCGGAGTGGATGCCGGCCTGTTCGATGTGTTCCATGATCGCGCCGACGACGGAGGTTTCTCCGTCGCTGATGCAATCGACGTCCACTTCGGTGGCGTTGTCGAGGAAGCGGTCCACGAGCACCGGGCGCTCGGGCGAGGCGGTGACGGCCTCGTTCATGTAGCGGGAGAGTTCGGCGTCGTTGTAAACGATCATCATCGCGCGGCCGCCGAGCACGAAAGACGGGCGGACGAGCACCGGGTAGCCGATTCTGTTAGCCACGGCGAGAGCCTCCTCTTCGTTGGTGGCGGTGCCGGCTTCGGCCTGCTTGAGGTTGAGCTTGTCCAAAAGCGCGGAGAAGAACTTGCGGTCCTCGGCCTGTTCGATCGACTTCGGTGAGGTGCCGATGATCGGCACGCCGTGGCGTTCGAGGTCGGCAGCCAGGTTGAGAGGGGTTTGCCCGCCGAACTGGACGATGACGCCGTGCGGTTTTTCCTGGTCGCAGATGTTGAGCACGTCTTCGAGTGTCAGAGGCTCGAAGAACAGTTTGTCCGAGGTGTCGTAGTCGGTGGAAACCGTTTCCGGGTTGGAGTTCACCATGATCGCCTCGTAGCCGAGCTCCTTCACGGCGAAGGCGGCGTGCACGCAGCAGTAGTCGAACTCGATGCCCTGGCCGATTCGGTTAGGACCACCGCCGAGGATGATGATCTTCTTCTTGTCGCTTTGGCGGGCTTCGTTTTCGTCGCCGTAGGTGGAGTAGAAATAGGGAGTGTAAGCTTCGAATTCAGCAGCGCAGGTATCGACGAGGCGATAGGTCGGGATGATGCCGAACTTCTTACGCCCTTCGCGGATGTGATCCTCGGTGGTGTCGAAGGCTTTGGCGAGCTGGCGGTCCGAAAAGCCTAGTTTTTTCCAACGGCGCATGTGGCGTCCGAGTTCCTGCCCGATGCGTTCCGGACTGCGCTCCTCCTCGGGAATCGCGGCGATGATTTTGTCACCGGAACGGTTAGGCATGTCCATTCCCTCGTCGGCGATCTGTTTGAGATGGCCGAGGAACCAGTTGTCGATCTGCGTGGCGTCGTGGACTTCTTCGATGGTCCAGCCGTTGATGAACGCGGTTTGCAGCCAGAAAATTCGCTCTGCGTTCGGGATCTGGAGCTTGCGGGTGATTTCCTCTTTGGTCGGGTTTTTCGGCTCCTTGCTGTCGAATCCGAAACCCCAGCGGCCGGTTTCCAGCGAGCGCAGGCACTTCTGCATGGATTCCTTGAAGGTGCGGCCGATGGACATCGCCTCGCCGACGGATTTCATCGAGGTTGTTAGAACCGGGTTGGCGGTGGGAAACTTCTCGAAGGTGAAGCGCGGGATTTTGGTGACCACGTAGTCGATGGTCGGCTCGAACGACGCGGGCGTCTCGCGGGTGATGTCGTTGGGAAGTTCGTCGAGCGTGTAGCCGACGGCGAGTTTCGCGGCGATCTTGGCGATGGGGAAACCGGTGGCCTTCGAGGCGAGCGCGGAAGATCGCGAGACGCGCGGGTTCATCTCGATGACGATCATGCGGCCGGTTTTGGGATCGGTGGCGAACTGGATGTTGGAGCCGCCGGTTTCCACACCGATCTCGCGGATGCAGGCGAACGAGGCGTCGCGCATGATCTGGTATTCGCGGTCCGTTAGAGTCTGGATCGGCGCGACGGTGATCGAGTCGCCGGTGTGGACGCCCATGGGGTCGAGGTTCTCGATCGAGCAGATGACCACGCAGTTGTCGGCGCGGTCGCGCATGACCTCCATCTCGAATTCCTTCCAGCCTAACAGGGATTCCTCGATGAGCACTTCGGAGACGGGCGAGAGGTCGAGGCCGCGGGTGATGATTTCCTCGAACTCCTCGCGGTTGTAAGCGATGCCGCCGCCCTGGCCGCCGAGAGTGAATGCGGGGCGGATGATGAGTGGAAAGCGGCCGATCATTTCAGCGACCTTCTTCGCCTCTTCCATCGTGTGGGCGGTGCCGGAGAGAGGCAGATCGAGGCCGATCTTGAGCATCGCGTCCTTGAAGAGCTGGCGATCCTCGCCTTTTTCGATGGCTTCCGGTTTCGCGCCGATCATACGAACGCCATATTTTTCAAGCACCCCGGATTTGTGGAGCGACATCGAGGTGTTGAGCGCCGTTTGGCCGCCGAGCGTGGGGAGCAGTGCGTCCGGCTTCTCGCGGGCGATGATTTTCTCCACCACTTCCGGCGTGATCGGTTCGATGTAGGTGCGGTGGGCGAACTCCGGGTCAGTCATGATGGTCGCCGGATTGGAGTTCACCAGAATCACCTGATATCCTTCTTCCTTGAGCGCCTTGCAGGCCTGGACCCCGGAATAGTCGAATTCGCATCCTTGGCCGATGACGATGGGGCCGGAGCCGATGACGAGAATTTTGTGGATCGAGGTGTCTTTGGGCATGGTGGAAGGCTGGTTCGCGCGGCAGGGCGGCTAAATTGGACGGGGTTTGGCAGGGATTTTCCCGCTTGTAAAGGGTTGGATTGCAACCGTTTCACATCCGCCGCCCGATACTGCTTTTTGGAGCGAAGAAGCCGATCTCACCGGCGTTTCAAACCGGGCGGCATCCAGTCCTTGGACATGGGCTTGGCGACGGGTTCTTCTCTCTTTGCTTTGCCGGTCGCTTCATTCGCGGCGGGGAGCTCGGGGAGGCCTTCGGTCTGGGCCTTGATCCTGCGGCGCACCTCGCTTTCGTCCGGGCAGCCCACGAACTGGTCCACAAGTTTTCCTTCGCGGTAAATCCGCACGTCCGGGATGCCGTTCACTCCTTCCTTGGCGGCGATTTGCTTGAGTTTGTCGACGTTGACCCTGCCCACAAGCACTTTGCCACCATGCTCGGGAGCGATGCTGTCGAGGATGGGGCCGAGCTGGCGGCAAGGCCCGCACCAATCCGCGTAAAAGTCGATGATCACCACCCTGCCGGATTTGTAAGGAAACTTCTCGTACGCGCTCTCCTCGATTTCAGAAACCAAGGGTCCGGACCAGGCGGACGCTGGCTCGTTGACCGGTGTCGCCTTACCGACGCTCCCAGCCAAATTCTTGATCTTTTCACAGGCCGGAAGGCAGAAAACCGCGGAAATCAACAGCAGGCGGGATAGTTTCAATGTTGGGCGGGTGTCGGTGGTGGGGTTTGATCGGGTGCGCCCGGACTACCGGAAGCCGGCTTCATGCCATGCACATCGGGACGCCAATCCTTACCGACACTTTTCAGGCCGCGCAGGATTTCCTCCACCTTGCGTTCCACCTGGGCCTGCGTCCACAGGCCTTGAAACTTACAGGCCCGCTGCTCGTTGGCCATCATCACGACCTTGGGTGCTTTGGTGATTTTTTCGGCGACCGCCATTTCCGGATGAGCGGTGATGTCCACGCGCGTCACCAGCACCTCATGGTTGCTGTATTTGGCACGGACCTTGTTGAGGATGTCCGCCATCTGCTCACTCTCGGGGTCCTGCGGTTTGTGGTAATGAATGATCTCGATGTCGTATTTGATGGTTTCCTGCGCCTGGGCCGGGGCTTGCTTTTTCGGGAAAAACCAAACGCCCAGACAGATTCCGGTCGCCAGCAGCAGCAGAAAACCGCGACGGATCAAAGTGGCTCTCTCCTCATTTGTCATTCGGATAGGTTTGTTTGGTTTGTTGATTTTTCAATCCAATTTACCGGGCTTTCGAAGCCGGGTATCTCAGTTCGCATCGAAGACCAATCGGAATCCAAGATCCGGGCGGCGCAGAATCCGGTTGTCGGTCCATTCGCGCGAGAGGGCGTTGCTGCCGGGCTTGAGAAACGAGCCACCGATGATGACCCATTTGCGCTCACCCAGAGGATTGGCGGGATTCGCTGCCGGCCGGCGTGTCCATTCGCATACCGAGCCGGCCATGCCAACGAGTCCGTTGGAAGTGCGGTCCAGCGTTTCCGCAGAGACGGGTGCCCAGCCTGAAGGGACCAACATGGCAGGCGTGCCGGTGCCTTTGCGCAAGGCGGCAAACCATTCCTCCTGGGTTGGAAGGCGGGCGTGTTTCCACTCGGCGTAAGCAGCGCCGTCCCACCAGTCCACCCCGACGACTGGAGAATCAAGCGTCACGGGAAATCCGTTCCAGATGCCCCCCGTTTTCGCTGCGGCGAACATGGCGGACCAGTCGTCCGGCATGTGGGAGGTTTTCTCATCCGGCTGGTCCTCGTGGTCGAAGGTACGTTCGCGGTGGTCCTTCGAGAGGGTTTCGAGAGTGTCCATGAAGTCCGCGTATTCTCCAATCGTGACCTCCTGGGTGGAAATCCTGAATGCCTGGAGTTCCTCGTCGGTACCATCTGGCGTGGGATGTCTGCCTGAGGGGATCAGGACGGCAGCGGACGGTTTGGACTGCACCACCACCGGAACCGGGGCAGGACGGGGACGCATGATGAGGGCGACAGCCGCAGTCAGTGCCAGCACGCACACCGCCACGACCAGCACCACCGGGGATTTCTTCTTTTTCTTCGTCGCATGCTGGGTGGGTGAAACCGGCGGCAAAGGCGTGGAAAGCTGATGCTCGATTTGTCCGCAGATCTCACTGATCTGGCTCCAACCGACGGGCTGCTCGATGCCTTCGCCCCGCATCCACCCAAGAAGCGTGAGCATCCGGGTGGTGCCCGGCTGGCCGTCCGCAACCAGGCTTGGCAAGCTTTTACCAAGGTGAAGAATGTCCCTCGCCGATTGGTCCGGCGTGCGCGCACCGCTGATGACCAGATTGTCCAACCGGACGACGCCTTGATCGTCCAGATGGACGTGGTGCAATCCGAGCGGCGAAGTTGCCTGCCCAAGGTTTTCATGCTGGAGATGGACTTCCGCGATCCTGTGGAGGTATTGAGCCAGCCGGAAGGGCTTGAGGGTGGTGGAGGCCAGGCGGCGGTCCTCCAGATTGGTGCCGGGCAGCAGTTCGTGGGCGAAAAAACAACATCCCGGCTCCGCCACCGCCTC
Organism: Verrucomicrobiaceae bacterium; assembly: GCA_947372405.1. The sequence continues at coordinate 15,448 of CANBTO010000004.1, read as the reverse complement.
GTAAACCGATCCAATCAGCGGATGATCGACGGCAGCCTTCGCACGCACGTCCGCGATGAAATCGTCCATATGTGACGCCTGCTCGGGCTTGAGTTCGTCCACCAGCACCTGGCGCCGCACGGAAACCTGCTCGGCCAGCCACGTTCGGGCGATCGGGGTTTCATGGAGCAGCTCCTTGAGCCGGTATTCACCGAGAAGGCGTTCTTCAGAAGGAGACGTCATTGGAATTCGCGGCAGCTCGGAAAAATCGTGATCACTTGGAAGGCAGGGGCAAAGGCGGCAGCACACCCTGTGCCGGGTCGAAATCCGGCGGCATCTTGTCCTGAAATTCCGGTGCCATCGGTTCAACCCCCGGCGCGGCGGATGGTTGCTTCGGAATCCTCGCGGCAAGGTCACGCGGCCATGCCTGCACGTCCAGCACCTCGCCCTTGTACATCAGGGAAACCACCTGGCCGTAATACGTGCGGCCGCCGAACAAATGCTCGGTCTGGCTGTCCTGCGGCGGAATCGTGTAGGTCATGCGCAGGCTTTCCTCGCCGCCCGCCCAGTCGAAGGGCAGCGTCACCCATTGCTCGCTGACCCACGATTTGTCCTCCAACTGGATGATCTCGCCCTTCGTCGTGCGGTTGAAGAAAATTACCGACACCGCGATCTCTCCCACGTCCACCTCGTCGGCTGGAGCCTTCTGCACTGGAATGGTTAGAACCACCCGCTGCCCCCCCTCGTGGTTCGCATCGTTGAAAATCCGGACCCTTCCCAGCGCCAGCTTGCCGAGCATCGCGTCCGGTTGCTCGAAACCGTCCCGCAGTTTCGCTGCCGCCAGCTCATAGAGCGAGCCGGCACCCGAGACGCCCATCTGGAACACCTTTTCGTAGTGCGCCGCCGCCGTGTCGAAAACACCCATCTGTTCGTGAACGAGTCCGAGTTCGTAATGCACGCTCGCATCGTCAGGCGAGTGGACGAGGGCCTCTTCCAGCTTCACGATCGCCTTGCCCATGTCACCCGCCACGCGTGCCTCGCGGGCCTCCTTGACCATGCGCTCCGATTTGGGATCCGCGATCTGCGGGGTCTGCAAAGGTGTGGGCTCGACCGCTTGCGTCACGGCTGGCGGCAGCGGCGGACGCGAGACGACCGATGGCTCGGCTGGCACCGGTGCGGGCACCCGCACGATCACCGTTTTGGGCACTTCCTTTTCCACCACGCGCACGACTTTGGATTCCTCAAAGCGGGTCGCCAGCGCCATGCCGGCCACTAACAACTGCGAGAACGCCATCAGCGCCAGCGCCCAACACGCCACCGGAAACACGGGTGGCTTCGAGCCCGGGCGGAATCGCAGCATTTCGAAAATCATGGGCGGAAGATGCGCCAGCGCGCTCCGTGTGTCAATCCGGGCCAAACGACGCCCGTTCATGCCGCCGGCAGCCGAAGGATGAAGCACGCGCCCTTTCCATTCTCGCAACAATCCAGATCGCCACCCTGCTCCCTTGCCAGCCGCCGCGATAAAGCCAGACCAAGCCCCACTCCCGGCTTGCTCTCCGCCGCCTCGTGCGCGGACTTGTGGAAGGCGCGGAAAATCCGGGCGTGTTCGGACTTTGGGATGCCCGGACCCTGGTCGGCCACGAGGATCTCCACAAACCGCCCGGCCTCACGCACCGAAATGCGCACCACCGGAGGCTCGCTGCCCGCGGCATACTTCGCCGCGTTGTCGATCAAGTTGAAAAGAATGTGCTCCACGGCGGTCGTGTCCACCCGCACGCGCGGCGCGCACATGCCGTCCGTCTCGAGAGTCAGTCCGGCCGTCGCAAGCCGTGCCTCGAGACGCTCGCGCGACTGCTCTAACAATTCTTCAGCCGTGGTCACCCTCACGTTCGACCTCGCGTTGCCGCGCTCGATGCGCGAGAACGCCAGCACGTTCTCCACCAGGTGCGCGAGCCGGTCCGCCTCGCGGGAAAGGACCCGCAAGTAGTCGCCGCGTTTCTCCGGCTTCACCGCGCCGCTTTCCAGCATCTCCGAATACAACCTGAAGGTGGTCAGGGGCGTACGCAGCTCATGGGTGACGGCCGAGACGAACGAAGCGCGCCGTTCGCTCAGGCGCATCACCCCGCGCACCAGCAGCGAGCTTGTTAGAACGGCCATCACCACGGCCACCCATCCCACCACCAACGGCGCTCCGAACCGGACTTCCTCGCCGAGCAATGGCGCGCTGGCGGTTTCATTGCGCTCCAGCCGGAATGGAAACGAAACCAGCGTCAACGGATCCTTCGCCACGTTTTCGTCGATCGCAGGCACCAGCGCCGCCTTCGGCAGGAGGTCCGCCACTTCCGCGAGCAATTGTTCCCTCAGCGCCTTCGGATCGAACCACACCCCCTGCACGGCCTTGGTGGAGACATACAAGTCATTCCCACTGTGAGTCATCAAGTTGATTGAGCGCTTGCTCACCTGGCGCAGCAGGAACAACTCGCCGCCCAGCCATACGCCGCGGAGCGGAGAGACGTCCACCACCTCGCCCGGTGGGATTATTGACGGAAGCTGCTTCGATACGGACGGCTGACTTCCACCGGGCGATGCAGCCTGACTCTGGACCTGGTCTTCATTTTGCTCCGCAGCGTAATCTTTCCCGATGCCGTTATCGATGTTCTTGGCCACCGCCTTCGCCCGCTGGGCATATTCGTTGGTATTGCTGTATCCCTGATAACTTGCATCACTTCGATTGGAAGCAGCGTCCTTGGTCTGGCGCTGTGTCATGTTCAGCGCCTGTTCCTTCGTCGCCTCCTTCGGCACCGAGTTCCATGTGGTCTCACCGACCATCACGGCGCAGTTGAGCTGTGTCCACTCGTCACCGGGCAGTGGATTTGCGGCCAGCAGCGCGCGCAGTTGTTTCATCCGGTCCTTACGCTCCTGGAGGATCTTCACGTCCAAGCCTGCTTCCTTCGTGTTCGGTTCGCCGAGCTCCGGTGAGGTCAGTCCGCCACCCTGCTGGATCTGGAAATGCAGGAACACCTCCGGATCATTCGCCGCGAGAAACGGTGATTTGGTTAGAAGTTCGTAATCGACATCCGGATGACGGTTTTCCCGCAAGGCGATGGCCGCGCCAAGCGCGTCCATACGCCAGAGTGCGAGGCGCGTGCGCTCCTCGATGTCCGCACGTGCCTCGGCCAGCGCCCGCTCGTAGCGCGCCGCGGCGCGCTCGCCCTCGGCAGCCAGCACGTTGCGCGTCAGCCACGTCATCGCGCCAAACACGGTGACGCCGCACAAGCCGAGCGCCGTCCAGACGCAGAAGATCCGCGGCGCTCTCATGGCGATTCCTCCGCGAGATACCGGAAGCCCTTGCCGCGCACCGTTGTTAGAATCCTCTGGTCCTTGTCTCCCAGCTTGCTGCGCACGTGCATGACGTGCATGTCGATGGTGCGCGTCTCGGTCCGATCCGGATCGAGGTTCCAGAGATTGCGCAGGATTTCCTCACGGGTGACGAGCCTGCCGCCGGAATCGATGAGGTAGCGCAGCAACTGCGCCTCGCGTTCTGATAGATCCTCGCGGCGTCCATCGTGAAACTCGATCACGCTCTTTTGGAAATCCGCTTTTCCTCCGGGCACCGACCGTTCGTCGGAAGGAGCAACGCGCTCGCAGGTGCGGCGCAGCACGGCATCCACCCGCGCCAGCAGTTCCTTCATGCTGAATGGCTTCACCACATAGTCGTCCGCTCCGCCGACAAGTCCGCGCACGCGGTCGTTCTCCTCGCCCCGAGCTGAGAGGATGATCACCGCCTGGCCGGGACGCTTGCGTTTCAGTGCTTCGAGGATTTCAAACCCGGAAGGCCCTGGCATCACCAGGTCTAACAAAAGCAGCCGGTAGTTCGCCTTGAGCGCGATCTCCATCCCTGCATGGCCGTCCGCCGCTTCCAGCGTCTGGTAGCCGGCGTATTCCAGCACATCGACGATCCCGCGGCGCACGGCGGGATCGTCTTCGATAACGAGGATGACGGGTTCGTTCATGGAACTGACGGACGATGGCAAATCTCAAGACGGTCGGCAAGTTCCGCTCATTTACCAAAGGTGTAGCCAAGCGCGGCGGCCTGGCTGCGGGTGGTTTCCACCAGCACTTCATCGAGGGTTTTCCCGCCTGCGGTGGCTTGTTTCTTCTGCTCCTCCGCGACATACACCTCGCGCTCCCTGTTCAGCTCGGCGATCTGGTTTTGAATCTCGGCGCGTTGTTTGGTCGCCTCTTCAATGCGGTTCTTGAGCTCATCCGCTTTCAGCCCTTGCAGTGATTCGGGCAGGTCCTTCGCTTCAAGTTTCGCGGGATCGACTTTCTTTACACGCACGGCGTCCACGAGATCCCATGACTCGTTGCAATAGTTCGAGCTGGCTTTGGATACGGCACGTTCGACCGCGGAACCGGCGGCCTCGTTCGCGGTCGCATCACGGTCGGCCACCTGTTGTTTCGCCACGCCGTCGTGACGGAGATTTCCATAGCCGAGATAGGTCTTGTTGAGCTCGATTCCCAGCTCGGAAATCTTTTTGTCCTGCGGTGCGTCGATGTGGCAGACCGGGCGGTCCTGGTCGATCAACATGAATTTCCCGCCGCCAAGAGCCGCGCCGTCATTCCAGGATCCGGCAACGCCCGCATCACGGCTGCCACAGTGGATGGTGTTGATGATGATGCCTTTGGAAAACCCTTCGCGGCAGACCTGCCGGGGCTCCACCGGGCCTTGGGTGAACGGTTCGTTGCCGGCGATAAAGATGGCCTTGTAGGTCTTGGGATTGGAGTCCCATGTAAGATCCGAAAGCGCGCGCTGGATGACGGCACCGCAGTATTCCTCGCCGCCGTTGGTCTTGAGCGCGAACATCTGCCTGCTGATCTCATCCAGGTCACGCGTTAGCGGCTGCACCTGCCGGATGTAGTTGTTGCCGACGGGCTGGCTGTTGTTTCCATACTCGTAAAGCGCCACTTCGACAAACGGCACCTCGCCGTCACGATGGGCTTCGATGAACGTGTTGACCACTTTCCAGAGCTGCGTCCTCGCCTGGTCGATCAGGCCGTCCATGCTGTTGGAGGTGTCCAGCAACAGCGCGATCTGGACCTTGTTGCGCGCCGGTGACGGATCAACGACCGGCGGATGATCATGGTGCCCTCTGGCGGAGAGCGGCTGGAGAATCATGGATAAAATCCCGACGACGAGTGGTAGTGTTGTTTTCATAACACCCGCTTTTTAAGCCGGAAACTTCCCTCCGTCCGTAAAGGCACGGTAAATTCTCAGGCCGTGTTTTTTGGCGATGCGGGATTTCTCATTGCGAGGCATTGACGCCGAACGCAAAATATTCCCGCTTGTCAGGATTGTAGCTCAGGGTCCAGAAATCCGAACCACCCCCCTTCACGATTACAGGGGCCTTCCTCCAGTCTTTGAGCATGCTTGCGGTTTCGCAGGTGGGAAAGAAGCTCATCGTGACCATTTTGGCACCGTCTTGCTTCCGGATCACCGGAAAAACCTGGCAGGAATATCGATTCCATTTCAACAGAATCGCCGTGATGTTGTCACGTTCAAGCGCATTGACCGGATTCGCGAGTTTCTGCTCCAGATGGGCTTTGGCACCATCCAGAATTCCCGGAACCAAGTTTTCATCCAAAGACCAATCGGTCGCATGGCTGCCGACTGGTGCCAGAATCACCCAGTTCTTGGCACCGGTCGTTTGTTTGTCAGGCCTGCCGCAGCACACCATAAAAATCAGTGGCGCCGCGAGCGTCCAGGCCATGTTCTTGGGTATTAGCTTCATCAGTTTTCCTTCCTCGGTATTAATGTGAAAGTTCAGCGCCCGGTTTCTTGCTTAGTCCCAGCAACTCAACCTGCTTGGCCTTCAATCTTTCCAAGGCCTGTTCCTTCGACATGCCGGGATGATCGATTCGGTGGATATGTCCATCTTGATAGCGGTCGGTGACGTGCACGAATATCTCACCGTGCTTTTCCTCAAAGGAGATCTGTCCATCGTGGATCTGCTCCAGGGCGGTAACGCTCATGGGGAAAGCCGAGGATCTCGCCGGGAAACCATTCCAATACCATGCGCCGACCGCCGCCAGCAGCAGTGCGGAGATCCAGGCCATGGTTTTGAGGACGGGTTTCATCGCGACTCTTGTCCGGCTTTTACTTCAGATTAGTCGTATAACCAAACTTGAAATTGTCCATAGCACGGCTCGGCGGGCCAATGTGGCAATCCCCTCCGGCCAGAAGCGTGCTGGCAGTGGATAGCAGAGTCGTGGCGAGCCGGTTACGGGTGTTCATAACAGCCCCTGCCTAGCCGGATTCCCGTCAACCGTCCGTAAAGGCTCGGTAAATTCTCAAGTCCTGTTTGTTCTTCAGCTGGCAGGGACCGATCCTCCGGGCGGTCCGCGAGAATGTGTGGGAATGATCCGCCACGTATGGCCGGAACGTCTCTGCTGCGTCTATCATACGCATTCCATTCGACGGACCGACCGGAGGTCGATCCCTGCCATTCTGGAAAGGCTCTCAAGCCGCGTCCTTTTTCAGCACGGCCGGTTTCGCCTCCTTCTTCGGGATGTCCCAGGCGGTGAGCCAGTCCTGTTTGACACGCTTGAAACCCTGGTCTAACAGGCGTTTCTCCATGTCCGGGAAATGGGCGGCTCCATAGAAGACGCCGAGGTGCTTGTGGCCTGCGGCCAGCTCGCGGTTCATCACCTCCAGGCAGCGCTGGTTGCGGTCGCTGATGATCACGCTCTCACCCGCAAACGCGGCGATCTGGCTGTCGCTCTGGCCGAGGGTGTGGACAATCTCAAGCTTCACGCGGTTGGATTTTCCGGAGATCAAGGCGGAGAGCAGTTTCATCGAATCCGGTTCCTCAGTCTTCTCGGGCGTGGCTTTTGAGGCTTTCAGCGCGAAACCCAGCAGCGACTCGCCGCGTTCCTTCTGCAATGCGTTGAACTCGGCGTTGGTGAGGTCCGCGTGAACGAAGTTGGGCGAGGTGTAGTCGATGCATTCAAGCTGGCCCGCGAGATCGAGGAACTTCGCGGCCATGTCGTAAACCTTGTGCAGTCCTGATAGATCCTGTTCCTTCTTCTTTTGCTCCGGTGCCGGCACGACAGGTGTCGGAGGCGGTGTGGAGGCCGCCTTTTTCAACTCGGCGACCCTTTCGCCGCCGATCATTTCGAAGAGCAACGAGTCGTAGGTTTTGAAACGATCCGAGAGTTTCCGGTAATACGCCTTGTCCGCGATGTGGATCGCGCCGATCAGGTCCACGCTGGCACCGTCTTTTTCATAGTGCGTCACCGCGGTCTGGAGACGCGCCGCGGCATCGTCCTCATCGACGCGGATGAACGTCTCCGCCTGCGCGGAGACCGCCAGGATCATCAGGGTGAGGGCGCCTGCAAGGCGTTGTTTGCGAGCCATGGCGGGATCAATCGCACGGAAACGGGCGGCCCGCGAGGGGAAATTCGCTGCCCGTTCTCCGACACGCCATCGTTGCCGGGGGACGGTTTCTCGTTTATATCCGCCTTGCCGATGAATTTCCCCACGCCCCTGAGCTACTGCCCGGACCTGCTCCATTATTCCCGCCGTGAGACCCGCGAGGTGATGGTTGGAAACGTCGGCATCGGTGGAAACCACCCGATCCGCGTGCAGTCGATGATCACCTCGGACACGCGCGACACTCCGGCCTGTGTGGCGGAGGTGCTTGGATTGGCGGAAGCCGGTTGTGAAATCGTCCGCATCACCGCGCAGACGAAGGTTTACGCCGCGAATCTCGAAAACATCGCCCGCGAGGTTCGTGCGGCCGGTTGTCAGGTGCCGCTGGTGGCGGACATCCATTTCAAGCCGGACGCCGCGCTGGAAGCCGCGAAGTGGGTGGAGAAGGTGCGCGTGAATCCAGGAAACTACGCGGACAAGAAGAAGTTCGAGATCCGCGAATACAGCGACGCGCAATACGAGGAGGAACTTGAGCGCATCCGCGAGGAGTTCACGCCGTTGGTGACGCTTTGCAAGAATCTCGGCCGCGCCATGCGCATCGGCACCAACCACGGTTCGCTCTCCGACCGAATCATGAACCGCTATGGCGACACACCGCTTGGCATGGTCGAAAGCGCGCTGGAGTTCGCCCGCATCGCTCGCGAAAACGATTACCACGCTCTGGTTTTCTCGATGAAGGCGAGCAACCCGAAGGTGATGATCGAGGCCTACCGTTTGCTTGTCGCCAGGTTGCGGGCGGAAGGCGCGGACTGGAACTACCCGATCCATCTCGGAGTGACCGAAGCCGGCGACGGCGAGGACGGCCGCATCAAGAGCGCCATCGGAATCGGTTCGCTGCTGGCGGACGGCATCGGCGACACGATACGCGTTTCTCTAACTGAAGACTCGGTGCATGAAATCCCCGTGGCGCAGGCGCTGGTGGAGCCCTTCAACGTGAAAAGCAGTGGCTGGGACTTGCAGTCCCAGACCGTCTTCGGGACATCCTGTCCCGCTCTCAATGCCCTCGCCCACACTATCCGCCCCGACTGGTCGAAACTCGAAAAGCGCACCTCCACCTTCCTGCCCCATTGGCGGATTCCCGGCGCAACCTATGCCGTCACTTTCCGCATCAAGGACTCCCTGCCCGCATCCGTGCTCAAGGATTACGAAAGCAAGCGCCAGATCCTTATGGACCGAATTGCGATGGCCATCCAGTCCGCCGGATCGCGAGATGCCACCCGTGAACTCCTTCCACTGAAGGCAGAACTCCACTCGCTCACCGAAACCATTATCGAGCCTGCGCTGCATGCTGCGCAAGGACCGCAGCCGCTGTCGGATCCCCGGATCGCGGAAACCGTTCTCGGCGCGCTCAAGTTCTTCGATGATGAACGCTACAAACTGCTGGTATGGTCGGTGATGCCGAACCATGTGCATGCCCTGCTCACGCCGCGTGAAGGACATGAGCTCGAAACAATCATCCAATCCTGGAAAACCCACTCGGCGAAGGAGGCGAACCGCATTCTCGGGAAATCCGGCACGTTCTGGCAGGAAGAGTATTATGACCACATCGTGAGGGATGGGGAGGATCTGAAGCATCAGGTCAGGTATGTTTTGCATAACCCCGTCAGAGGATTTGCTTCGAGTGATTGGACGGGTTGTATCTTTGGGACTGCAAGTCCCAAAGACGGTCTGGGACTGCAAGTCCCAGCCACATTCCAGAGTTCCTACGATCCCTTCTCCTACGAAAGGCGTCGTAGCTCCCCGCTCACCATCATGGGCCACGCGCTGGGCGGCGAAAACACGGTGCGCGTCTTCACCACACAGGACCGGTGGAACGCGCTGGCCCACAAGATCGCCTCGATGGGCGACTTCAAGCCGGAGATCATCGTGGAGAAATCCGGCGTCGTGGAGATCGATCCGAACGACGACGACGCGGTGGCCGCGGTGAACGCGCGCCCGGAGCCATGCATGGTCACGGTTTCCGATGGAATCGCCATGGAGGTCATTCCGGCGTTCCGTTTGTTAGCCGCGAAGCTCGACGCCCGGCGTCCGGTGTTGTTGAAGGACACCCTCGAGCCGCCGCCCGGGAACCAGGATTTTCTAACCGCATTGCTGCCCGCCGCGCGGAACATCGGCTCGCTGCTGTGCGACGGCATCGGCGATGCCATACTCATCCGCGGCGAAACCGCTCCCGGGCAGTCACTGCGGCTGGCCTACAACATCCTGCAGGCGGCCGGCACGCGCATTTTCAAGACCGACTACGTCGCCTGTCCTAGCTGTGGGCGCACGCTCTTCAACCTCCAGTCCACCACGCAGAAAATCCGGGCCGCCACCGGCCACCTCAAGGGTGTTAGAATTGCCGTCATGGGTTGCATCGTCAACGGACCGGGCGAAATGGCGGACGCGGACTTCGGCTATGTCGGCGGCGCGCCTAACAAGATCAACCTCTACGTCGGCAAGACCGCGGTGAAGTTCAACATTCCGGAGGAGGAGGCGGTGGAGCGCCTGATCGACCTGATCCGCGAGCACGGCAAGTGGGTGGATGCGCCGGAACCTGCCACCGTTTAATCCCATGGCCGATTCCGACACGCTCACGAAAACCCGCGAGGACACGGCGCTCGACGTGCCGTGGAATGTCGTGGTTCACGATGATCCGGTAAACCTGATGGGCTACGTCACCTTCGTGTTGATGAAAATCTTCGGCTACGATGAGAAAAAGGCGTCCATCCTGATGATGCAGGTCCACAAACTCGGCCGCTCGATCGTCTGGACTGGCGAGCGCGAGAAGGCCGAGTTCTACGTCCAGCAACTCCAGGCGCACCAATTGAAAACCTCACTCGAAAAATCCGCATGAAGATCATGCAGACATTGGAAGGCGGGCTGCGGCTCGACGCGGAGGAAGCCTCGGACTGGCAACTTCTGCAAGGCATCACCAACGACGCCGTTTCCTGCGATGAGAACCTCGCCCACCGACTCGGGAAACTGATCACCGAAGAAGATGTGGCCGCGGATTGGCGGGAATACATCGTGCCGGACCTGCAGGAGGGATTTTCAACGGACGTGCTTCACGTGACCACCGCCATCGCCTCCGCCCAGCTCGAAGCCGGCGGCGGCCCGGGCTCGTTGTGGATCACTCCAAGTGACGCCATCCAATGGTACAGCGCGCTGAACCAGGCCAGGTTGGCGATCGAGGAACGCTACCATTTCGGTCCCAGCGAGAACATCCGTCCCGCCAGCCTGCCGCCCGTTTACCGCCCGCCCTTCATGCGCTCGCAGTTTTATTGTGCGGTGCAGAGCATGTTGCTGGAATTCGTGATGAAGTGAGTGAAATCCAGCACGACACGAGCTAGTGGGATTGCCCGGCGTGTCACCAGAAGATCAAGTTGAGAATCACGCAGCCGACGAGCAGGATCACTCCAACGACCGACGGCCGCAGGAGGAAGGGCACATTGTCGTCCTTGATTTTCGGGGTGAGGGAATAGACGAGGCCCTTGAGCTGCTCGTCGGTTTTGCGGGATGGCGTCAGCAGTGAAATCACCAGCGTGAGGCACAGACACACGATGAAGGCGATGGCGGCGAGCCAGAAATTCTGCGCCATTTCGCTCGGAAACACCTGAAGCACCTTGAGATAGCCGCCTTTCACGCCGGGTGCGTTGCCCTGCGTGATCGTCAGCGCATGAAACAGGGCCGAGCCCGCGATGCCGCCGAAAAGGCCGAGGAAGGCACCGGTGCCGGTGGCGCGTTTCCAGAACATGCCAAGCAGGAAGGTAGCGAACAACGGCGCGTTCACAAAGCCGAAGACGAGCTGGATGATGTCCATGGCATTGTTGTAAAGCGAGGCGAAGTAGGCCGCGCCGATGCTCAACACGATGCCGACCACCGTGATGACCTTGCCAACCCAGAAGTAGTGCGAGTCGCTGCGGTTCCTGGCGAAATACGCCTGATAGAGATCATAGGTGAACACGGTGTTGAAGGCGGTCACGTTGCCCGCCATGCCGGACATGAACGAGGCGAGCAGGGCGGTGAGCGCCAGGCCGAGCATGCCATCGGGGCAATACTTCTTCACGAGCGAGAGAATAACGCCGTCGTAGTCATATTCGGAAATGCTGTTATAAAGGCCGTTTTGAATCCGCTCGTCGGCAAGTTGCTTCGGCGAGTTTCTGAAACCGGCAACCGTGGAAATCAAAGCGGTGACTTTTTCCGCGTTCACTTTTTTGCCGAGCGCTTCAGCCACCGCCGTGACGCCGGCCGACGGATTGGCGGTGTCCGTGGTTTTGACGATCTCCACGGCTTGCGCATATTTCTCCTGCGCGACAATCGGTGGTGGCACGCGGTAATCCTTTCCCGGCATCGAGGTCAGGGCCACGGCGATCATTCCGGGCACGATGACCAGAAACGGAAACAACATTTTCGGCACGGCGGCCACCAGCGGCGTGTTGCGTGCCGCGGTCATGTTTTTGGCCGCCATCGCCCGTTGGACTACGAGGAAATTCGTGCACCAATAACCGAACCCGAGCACGAAGCAGAGGCCGAAACCCATGGCGAAGATATCCACGCCCATCGGGTTGTGAGCAGGTCCTGCGAGGATCGGTTGCCACGCGCTGGTCCATGCGTTCTCTCCGTATTCCGTGCCCTTGGCCACCGCCATTTCCGAGGAATACCGGTGGAGCGCGCCAGTCATGCTGTGCCATCCGCCGACATCCTTCAGCCCGAGATACACCACGGGCGCGAAGCCCAGCACGATCATGAAGAACTGCAGCACCTCGGTGTAGATCGCGGAGGTCAGCCCACCCTTCAGAACGTATAACAACACCACGCCGGAGCAGATCCAGAGCGCCATGTCGTAGTTCCAGCCGAGGAGTTGGTTCAACAGTTTCGCCAGCGCGTTCATCGAGATTCCGGAGGCGAAGATCGTCATCACCGCGAAGGCCACGGAGTTCAACGCGCGGACCCGTTCGTCGAAACGCAGCTTCAAATACTCCGGCACCGAGCGCGCCTTGGAACCGTAGTAAAACGGCATCATGAACACCGCCAGGAAGACCATTGCCGGAATCGCTCCCGCCCAGTAGAAGAAACAGGTCGCCATGCCGTATTTCGCTCCGCTTGCCGCCATGCCCACGAGTTCGAGCGCACCGAGATTGGCGGAGATGAACGCGAGTCCGGTGACCCACGTCGGGATCGAACGCGCGGATGTTAGAAAGTCCGCCGAGGTTTTCATGTGGCGCGCGAGCTTCCAGCCGATGCCGATGACGAAGGCGACGTAGGCGATGAGGATGGCGTAATCGATCCAATGCAGGTGGATGGTTTGCATGTGTGAACGGAAGTTTGGGGTTTGTGATAAAGTAGGTCAGCCGTCCTGCATCAGCGCGCTGCGGCCGCCATCGGCCAGCAGCGTGGTGCCGGAGATGAACCCGGCGTGGTCGCTGGCGAGGAACGCGCACAAGAAGCCGATCTCGCGCACGCTGCCGATGCGGCCGACCGGGTGCATCCGCTCGGTCCGGGCGCGCTCGGCCGCGGGATCGGGAAACGAGTTGAACCAGGTGTCGTTGCCGGCCGTATCGATGAATCCGGGCGCGATGCCCACCGAGCGCACGCGTGGCCCCCACTCGATGGCAAGCGATTGCACGAGACCTAACAATCCCGCCTTGGCGACGTTGTAAGGGAAACATCCGGGAATCGAGTTCCACGCGTGGTTCGAACCGATGACGATGATGACGCCGTTGCCGGTGGCCGCATCGAAGTGGGGTTTGGCGGCCTTGGCGAGCCGCCAGTGCGAGGCGAGGTCGAGATTCATGCATTCCGCCCAATCGGCCTCCGTGCAGGATTCCGCGCCTTTGAACACATTGCGGCCGGCATTGGAAATGACGATGTCCAACCCGCCCAACGCTTCGGCAGCGAACGAGACGAACTCCGCCGGCCCGTGTTCATCCACCAGGTTCACCGGATGATAGTGGGCGGCGCGGCCGTGGGACCGGACGGTTTCCAGAAACGCGCGTGCGCCCTCATCGCTGGCCGGGCGACTGCCGCAGCCGGCGATGTCGCAACCCGCCTGCGCAAGGGCCGCGGCGATGCCCGCGCCGATGCCGCTGCTCACGCCTGTTACCAGCGCCTTGCGCCCCGAGAGATCAATGTTGAGTGACATGGTGTTAATCAGACGTAGAAGTTAGGTTTTGCTTTCAACTCGCGCACGCCGGGATGTTCTTCCAATTCGCTTTCGATCAGGTCAACACCAAGTCCCGGACGATCCGACAGCTTGAGAAATCCGTTCTGCACGTCGATCGGATGGGTGAGCACCTCGTCGCGCCACGGCACATCGTTGACCATGAACTCGCAGCGGAAGAAATTCGGGATGCTCGCGCAGACGTGCGCGCTGGCAAGAGTGCTCAGCGGGCCGTTCGGATTGTGCGGCGCGATGAGCACGCCATAGGCCTCGGCCATCGTCGCGATGCGCTTCATTTCGGACGGCCCGCCGCAGCGCGTGATGTCCGGCATGATGACGTCGCAGATGTGGTTTTCCAGAATGGGCCGGAAGCCATGGCGCGTGTAATGGCGTTCGCCCACGCAGATCGGCACGCTGCTGGGCAGTCGCTCTCGGAAGGCTCGCAGCGTCTGCGGGCTTTCCGGACCGGCGGGCTCCTCATACCACGTCACGCCCAGCGGCGCGAGGCGCTCGGCCATTTTGACCGCGACCTCGAAGTTCAGCATCGCGTGGGTCTCGATCATCATGTCAAACTCCGGCCCGATCGCCTCGCGCACGGCCTTGGTGACTTCAAACGCTGTATCCTGTTGCGACGGCGTGAGCGTGAGGTTCGTGTGCAGATCCTCGCCATAGAGATAACTCGTGTGGGCGAACGGATCGAACTTCAGTCCGGTGAAGCCGAGCTCCTTCACGCGTTTCGCCTGGCGCGCGTAATCCTCCGCCGTGTGGCCGCCGCCAGTGAACCAGTAGTTCGCATAGAGCAGGATGTCCTTGCGGAACGCACCGCCTAACAGCTCGTAACACGGCACGCCGAGCACTTTGCCCTTCAAGTCCAGCAAGGCCATGTCCAGCCCGCTGATCGCGCACAGCGAGGCACCGAACGGCCCGATCCAGTTCAGGTCGCGGTAAAGTTTCGTCCAGATGAAATCGGTGCGCATCGGGTCGAGGCCGATGACACGCTCGCCGACATGGCGTGCCGCGGCTTCGATGATCGGGCTGCCCGGCCAGTTCGTCGCCTCGCCGACGCCGGTGTGGCCGGTGTCGGTGATGACCTTGAGCATGGTCCAGTTGTATTTCACGCCCTCGACGAGCCAGACTTTTACTTCGGTGATTTTCATGGGGTGGTGTGTTAGCAGAGGATTTATGGTTGGCTGAAGGAAACCGTCCATCCGACGGTCGCGTTTTCCGGCGCGGTGAGGGTCAATTCGACAAGGCCGTCCCTTGCGGCGGCCAGGTGGGTTTTCACGTTCTTGTCCGCGCATTCGATTTTCTTCGCCTCGTGGCCGTTCATGGCGAGCGTGATGGTGTAGGGATCTTCACCGACAATCTTGCTGACGCCGCTGAGCACCTGCTGTTTTTCATCCCAATCCTCCCGCAGCAGATCGAGATAGCCCTGCATGACGTGGCGGTCGGTGGAAAGAACCTGGGGATGAGACTGACATTCACGCAAGGAAATCATGCGGGCCTCGCCGGGGCGAAGTTCTTGTTCGAGTCGCGTGTTACCTTTCAGTTTACCGATGAAGTGATGGTTCCAGAAATCGAAGGCGTCATACTCACGATCCGGTTTCAACCCCAGTGCGCCGTCAACCTGCGGGCCTGAAATGTCGATGCCCACGGTTTTCCCCGATTTCCTGTCCGCGTTGAACATGGTAACCTGATGCCACCGCGGATTCACTTCGAAATCATAGACCGTTGGGGTTGCGGACACGAAGGCGTCCACCGGCCGCGCGCTTTGATTCGCGGCATGATAGGGGAACGTGCGCGTCAGGTCGTGGAAGGTCTCCGGCGTGAACTGGGCA
>CANBTO010000003.1 GCA_947372405.1 Verrucomicrobiaceae bacterium | reverse complement strand
AAGGCTTATGTATGCGACTCGGCATCGCACACCACGGTGCGGGCGGTTCGTTCGGGGTAACGATGGCCTTGATCCCCGCCGCGATTGGCGAGGACGGCCTACCATTGGCGAAGTGATTTGACAGTTTGAGGTTTCGTTAACGTAGGATATCGCGGTTCCTTCCGCGCCGCTAAATCAAGAACAGCCATGCAACCCGCCAGATTCCTTTCCGTTCTCTTGATCCTTCCGTCGATGCTGTTAGGTGCGGAGCCGGGTGCCGTGTCTCCATCGAAGCCGTTTGTCAGCGATCAGCCCATGGCGGGCGGCTTCCCTCTCGTGAGATCCGGAGTGGCGGCGGACGTGGTGGTTTCCGTCGATGACTGGAAGGTGGCGCGAATCGCTGCGAACGACTTTGCCGCCGACGTGGAGCGGGTGACCGGCCGCAAACCCAAGCTCAAGGAATCCCCGCAAGGATTGTCGGAGCAGGCGGTGCTGGTGGGAACCATCAGTAAAAGTCCGCTGATCGACGATTTGATCAAATCGGGCAAACTGAAAGTGGACGGCATCCGCGACCAGTGGGAGTCGTTTTTGTTAGTGACCGTCGAGAATCCGCTGCCGGGAGTGAAACAGGCACTGGTCATTGCGGGCAGCGACCGCCGCGGCACGGCCTACGGCGTTTATGAACTCTCCAAACGCATCGGTGTCTCGCCGTGGTACTGGTGGGCGGACGTCACGCCGCTGCACAAGGACGAGTTGTTTGTGGCTCCAGAGCGGGTCGAGTTCGGATCACCCGCAGTCAAGTATCGTGGCATCTTCATCAACGACGAGATGTGGGGCATCCGGCCGTGGGCGGAGCAGACCAACGCTCCTGACGAAGGACATGGTCTCGGACCCAAGACCTATGCCAGGGTCTTCGAATTGTTGCTGCGCCTGCGCGCCAACTACCTCTGGCCGGCGATGCAGGACCATTCAATTCCTTTCAACTGCTACCCGCAGAACAAGGTCGTCGCGGACGACTACGCCATCGTCATGGGTTCAAGCCATTGCGAGCCGATGCTGCGCAACAACATGAACGGAGCCGAATGGGACCGCGAGGGCGGCGGCGAATGGAACTATCAGAAAAATCCCGGGGCCATCCGCGACTACTGGGGCAGGGCGCTTGCCGCGAACGGACGTTACGAGAACATCTACACGCTCGGCATGCGCGGCAAGGACGACGAGCCGATGAAGTTCACCGGCACCGAGAAAGAGAAGATCGCCCAGATGGAACAGATCTTCGCAGACCAGCGCGCGCTGATTTCCAAACATGTGAATCCGGACCCCACCAAGGTGCCGCAGGTGCTGATTCCCTACACCGAGGTGTTAGGGATCTATGACAACGGCATGAAGGTGCCGGACGACGTGACGATCTGCTGGCCGGACGACAACTTCGGCTACATCCGCCGCTTGCCAGTCTCCGCCGAGTTGTCGCGCACCGGTGGCTCCGGCATCTACTATCACATCCAGTGGCTCAACGGCGCCACCACCGCCTACACCTGGCTCAACACGACGCCGCCGCCGCTGATCTGGGAGGAAATGCACAAGGCCTGGCAGTATGGCGCGAAGAAGTTGTGGATCCTCAACGTGGGCGACATCAAGCCGGGTGAGATCGGCGCCGAGTTCTTCCTGGACATGGCATGCAACCCGGAACGTTGGAAACAGGACAACGTTCGTGATTACCTCGTGCAGTGGGCGTCACGCGACCTCGATCCGCGCTTCGCGGGTGAAATCGCCGACATCATGGAGGAATATTACCGCCTCGGTTTTACCCGCCGCCCCGAGCACATGGTGCAGGTCAGAGGAAAAAATCCATTGCAATACTCATGGTTCAGCAACACCGAATCCAACGACGAGGCGATGCAACGCGTGGAGCACTACGACGCCATCGCCAAGCGGGCGCAGGCGGTTTACGACCAAATGCCTGCGGCCCGCAAGGATGCCTTTTTTGAATTGGTTCTCTATCCGGTCCAGTGCTGCAGCCTGATGAACCGCAAGGTGATCTTCGCCGACAAGAGCACGCGTTATGGCAACGAAGGCCGTGCCTCCGCCAGCGTGTACGCCGCCAAGGCCCGCGAAGCCGCGGACCGCATCATTGAACTAACAAAACACTACAACACCGGCCTCGTCACCGCCGGTGCCAAGTGGAACCACATGATCAGTCCCGCTCCCGGGCCGTGGGGCACCCAGTTCCGCCAGTATGACATGCCACCGCTCAGCGATTGCTCCGGTACCGGCCCGTCGGCACTGGGTGTGGCGCTCGAAGGTGGTGATCCGCAAACCCTCGCCGATCTCAGCGTTTATGACCAAGGGAAACGTTTCGTGGATCTCTACAACACCGGCAAGGGCGACATCCGCTGGACTGCCAAGTCATCGGAACCATGGGTCAAGCTGGATCAAATCTCCGGTAACTTCACCACCGAACAGAGAATTTGGGTCAGCATCGACTGGGATCACGCGCCGGTTGGTGAAAACCTGAGCGCTATCATCACGGTGGATAGCGATGCCGGGAAACGCGAGTTCCAGGTGCCCGTGTTCAAACCCGCAGCTCCATCGCGCGACGAGGTCCGCGGATATGTGGAAAGCCACGGCTACGTCAGCATGGAAGCCGAGCACTTCAGCGCGAAGGCGGCCCGCGGCGGCGCCGCGTGGGATGTTGTTAGAGGCCTCGGCCGCTCGGGGGATTCGGTCACGGTGTTTCCCCCGACGGTGGACAGCCAAACCGATCCAGTTGCTATCCAATCCTCAAGCCCGTCACTGCAATACGACCTCTATTTGTTTCATGCCGGCGAGGCGCGTCTGGACTTTGACTGCCTGCCCACCAAGCCGCTTGCCCCGAAACGCGGCGTGCGCCTGGCCTTCAGCATCGACGGACAAGAGCCGCAGATCGTCAGTGCCAAAGGCGGGGATGTGCTGACCAATCTCCTCCGCATGAGCGTGCCGGTGAAGATCGCCGCACCAGGAAAACATGTGCTGACGGTGAGCATGGTGGATCCAGGCGTCATCATCGACAAGATCGTGCTCGATTTCGGCAAGCCCAAGGACACCTACCGCGGGCCGCCCGAGTCATACCGCCGCTGACATTTCCGGGCGGCTGGCAAGCGCCGGTGGTGCGTGGGCACTTCAAGTGGAAACTTGCTGAAAACCCCGCATTTTCTGCGGTTTGGCCACTGGAGGTTGACGGGTAGGTCCCGGCATGCACAATCCCGCCCCGCCGGGCGGAAATAGCCATCCCGGTGATTACTCCAATACTGCAATGACCACCATCGCCATCAACGGATTCGGCCGCATCGGTCGCCTTGTCTTCCGCGCTCTCGTCGAGCAAGGCCACCTCGGAACCACCTTCAATGTCGTCGCCGTCGGTGACATCGTTCCTGCGGACAACCTCGCCTACCTCCTGAAGTATGACTCCACGCAGGGTCGTTTCTCGGGCACGGTTTCCTCGAAGAAATCCTCCCCGGAGCTTGAAGAGGATGACGTGATCGTCGTCAACGGCCACGACATCAAGGTCGTGAGCGCCCGCAGCCCGGAAGGCCTGCCATGGAAGGATCTCGGCGTTGAAGTCGTGATCGAATCCACCGGCCTCTTCACCGACGCGGAAAAAGCCAAGGGCCACATCACCGCCGGCGCCAAGAAGGTCATCATCTCCGCTCCTGCGAAGGGCGAGGACGGCACCTTCGTCGTGGGCGTGAACGATCAGGACTACGATCCCGCGAAACACCACATCATCTCCAATGCGAGCTGCACCACCAACTGCCTTGCCCCGCTCGTGCACGTGCTGCTCAAGGAAGGATTCGGCATCGCCGAAGGCCTGATGACCACCGTCCACTCCTACACCGCCACGCAGAAGACCGTGGACGGCCCGTCCAAGAAGGATTGGAAGGGTGGCCGCAGCGCTGCGATCAACATCATCCCGTCCACCACCGGTGCCGCGAAGGCCGTCGCCCTCGTCTGCCCGGAAGTGAAGGGCAAGCTCACCGGCATGGCCTTCCGCGTGCCGACCCCCACCGTCTCCGCCGTGGACCTCACCGTGAAGACCGTGAAGGAAACCTCGCTCGCCGAGATCAAGGCCGCGCTCAAGAAGGCTTCCGAAACCTACCTCAAGGGCATCCTCGAATACACCGACGACGAAGTGGTCTCCTCCGACTTCATCCACTGCAAGGCTTCCTCGATCTTCGACGCTGGTTCCTCCATCGAACTGAACTCGACGTTCTTCAAGCTCATCAGTTGGTATGACAACGAGTGGGGCTACTCGAACCGCGTGATCGACCTCCTCACGGACGTCGTCAAGAAGGGTATCTAACACCCTGATCGAGTCACGAATCAACCAACGGCGGTCCCGAACAAGGACCGCCGTTTTTACGTGATGCCGGCGGCAGCTTCAGTCAAAACGCAAGCCATGAACGCATTCGAGATTCTTGGAATCAAGTCCCGCCTGGTGATCGACGAGGAAACATTGCGCGCCGCCTTCCGTGAGGCAGGCAAATCCGCGCACCCGGACGCGGGCGGCGGTGACGATGATTTCGCCAGACTGCGCGCGGCGTTCGAGATCGTGGCCAGTCCGTCGAAGCGGTTGAGACACTGGCTGGAACTGCAGGGCATCGCTGCGGATGTCAGAGGCAGCGTGGACTCCGCCGTCATGGACAGGTTCTCCCAGGTCGCCGAGGCCACCCAACAGGCTGAGGCGGTGATCCGCAGGCGCGAGGAAGCGAAATCCGCGCTCGGAATGGCCCTGCTGGAACGCGAAACGCAGATCTGCCGCGAATCCGTGGAAACCGCGCTGCGCGGTGTGGATGCGGCGATCCAGCAGGAATGCGCCGTGTTCCCCTTATACGAGGACGGATCGATCAGTGATTCCGAAGCAGCCTCCAGGACGACCAGAAACCTGGCGTTTCTCGAAAAATGGCGTGCGGGTCTGCGGGGCGTGTTCGCGCGGCTCGTCTAAGGTGATCGCTCGACAAGGAGGGGTTGAGCTTCTGTCATACTTTCATAGGGATGTGGATTCAACGAAACGATATTCGCCAGTCCGCGCTTTCCTGCCAGGGGCGAATGTTCCAGCATTCCGCCGTGACCGACTGGAAATCCGACAACGAGCTGTTTGAAACGATCAAGGCGCGTCTCTACACGCCAGTGGTGGGGGACATATTGGACCGGCTGGGTTTCACCCGCCAGTTCCTGCCGCAGCCGGTGCAGCCGCTGCTGCCGGATATGAAGCTCGCCGGGCGCGCGATGCCGGTGCTGATGATCGACGTGCACGGACCGCAGAAGCAGCCGTTCGGCAAGCTCAGCGAGGCGCTCGACCAGTTGCAGCCCGGCGAGATCTATCTGGCCAGCGGCGGTGACATGCGCTGCGCTTACTGGGGAGAGATTCTAACAGCCACGGCGCGGATGCGTGGGGCGGCGGGTGCGGTCATCAACGGCTTCCACCGCGATACGCCGAAGGTCCTCGAGCAGAACTGGCCGGTATTCAGCCGCGGACGTTTCGCGCAGGACTCGGGCGTGCGCACGCAGGTGGCGGACTACCGCTGCCCCATCGAAGTCGGCCAGGTGTCCGTCGAGCCCGGAGATCTGGTGTTCGGAGATCTCGACGGGGTGGTGATCGTGCCGCACCATGTGGAAAACGAAGTCATTCGCGAGGCGCTCACCAAAGCGTCGGGCGAAAACCTCGTGCGTCGGGAAATCGAAAACGGAATGTCGAGCACGGCAGCATTTCAAAAATATGGAATCCTCTGACCCTCCTAACAGCCCGTTCCGTCTGGACGGGGAAGTCGCCATCATCACCGGTGGTGCCACCGGTCTCGGCTTCGGCATGGCGCGCAGCTTCGTCGCATCCGGCGCGAAGGTCGTTTTGATCGGCCGGCGCGAGGAAGAGCTGAAAGCCGCGGCTGCCGCGCTGGGAGATGCCGCCTGTTACGTGCGGCATGATGTGACGGAAACCGACCGTGCCGCGGTGCTGGTGGAAGCCGCAACCCATGCAGCCGGATCACCTCCGAGCATTCTCATCAACAACGCCGGCATCCACCTCAAGAAACCCGCCGTGGAAACGAGTCCTGCGGAGTTTCTCAACGTCCTCAACACGCACGTCATCGGTTCCCATGCGCTTACGCAGGCCGTGTTGCCGGGAATGATCGAGCGCAAACATGGCAGTGTGGTGTTCATCGCCTCGATGGCGTCGTTGTTCGGCATCCCGAAAGTGATCGCCTACGCCGCCGCCAAGAGCGCCTACGTCGGGATGGTGCGCACGCTGGCCGCGGAGGTTTCCATCGAAAACGTGCGTGTCAACGCCATCGCTCCCGGCTGGATCGACTCGGTGATGATGCGCAAGGCGCTCGCCGGCGATCCCGCACGCGAAGCGAAAATCCTCGGGCGCACACCGATGAACCGCTTCGGCGATGCGGACGACATCGGCTGGGCGGCGGTCTATCTTTGTTCACCGGCGGCGAAATTCGTCACCGGCGTCGTGCTGCCGGTGGACGGCGGCGCAAGCATCGGATTCTAACATCATGAAACTCGGACTCGGACTCTACCGGCATCAACTCGACGCGGATCATTTCCGTTTCGCCCGCCAGTGCGGCGCCACCCATCTCGTGGTGCACTGGGTGGATTATTTCCGCTCCTCACGCAACAACCAACCGGGCGACCAGCCGCTCGGCGACGATGCCGGCTGGGGCCTCGCCGGTGATCCGGACAAGCTCTGGTCCTACGAGGAAATCCACGCGGTCGTCGAGGAGGCCGCGTCGCACGGCCTGCGGATCGAGGCGATCGAGAACTTCGATCCCGCCCACTGGCACGACGTGCTGCTCGATGGTCCGAAGAAGGCGCAGCAATTGGAGAATCTCAAGACCATGGTGCGCGCGGTCGGGCGTGCCGGCATCCCGGTGATCGGCTACAACTTCTCGCTCGCCGGCGTGGCTGGCCGCGTCAAGGGTCCGTGGGGCCGTGGCGGCGCGGAGGTCGTCGGCATGGACGGTCCCAACGAAACCCCGATCCCTAACGGAATGATCTGGAACATGGTTTACGACCGGGACGCTCCGCCTGGAAACATCGCCTCCATCACTCATGAGGAATTGTGGCGCAGGCACGGGGATTTCCTCGATGCGATGATTCCCGTGGCCGAGGAGGCCGGTGTCACGCTCGCGGCGCATCCGGACGATCCGCCGACGCCGACGCTGCGCGGCCAGCCGCGTCTCGTGAACCAGCCGGGGCTCTATCAGAAACTCATCGACCGTCGGCCGAGCCCGCGCAACGCGCTGGAGTTCTGCCTCGGCACGCTCGCGGAGATGACCGACGGTGACATTTACGAAGCGGTGGAAAGTTACAGCCGCCAGGGCAAGGTGGCCTACATCCACTTCCGTAATGTGCGCGGCAAGGTGCCTCACTATCAGGAAACGTTCGTGGACGAGGGGGACATCGACATGCTGCGGGTGCTGCGGATTCTCAAACAGACCGGCTTTGACGGTGTGTTGATTCCCGATCACGCGCCGGCCATGACCTGCGCCGCGCCGTGGTACGCGGGAATGGCCTATGCATGCGGCTGGATGATGGCGGCGCTGAAATCACTGGAGGCGGAAACGTGAGCCACGACGGAAATACGGACGCTCCCGCGCGGTCCGGTTTCCGCTGGACGATCTGCGCGCTGCTGTTCGCGGCGACGACGATCAACTACATGGACCGGCAGGTCCTTGGCATTCTCGCATCGACCTTGCAGAAGGCGCTCGGTTGGGACGAGCTCGAATACAGCCACATCGTGATGGCCTTCCAGGCGGCTTATGCCATCGGGTTGTTAGGATTCGGGCGGCTGGTGGATGTGATCGGGACACGACACGGCTACGCGCTTTCGATTTCCGCGTGGAGCCTGGCGGCGGTGGCGCATGCGCTGGCGGGAGGAGTGTTCGGATTCGGCGTGGCGCGATTCGCTCTCGGTCTGGGTGAGGCGGGGAATTTTCCCGCCGCCGTAAAAACCGTGAGCGAGTGGTTTCCTCGCCGCGAACGGACATTGGCGACAGGCGTATTCAACTCGGGCTCTAACGTCGGTGCGATCCTGGCTCCTTTATTTGTCCCGTGGCTGACTTTGAACTATGGCTGGCAGATGGCCTTCGTCATTCTCGGCGCGACGGGATTCGTGTGGCTGATCTTCTGGTATTGGCTCTACACGCCGCCTGCGCAATCACGCCGCGTCAACAAGGCCGAACTCGCCCACATCGAAAGCGATCCGCCGGAGCCGGCGTCCGAGAAAATTCCATGGACCGAACTGCTGCGCCATCGCCAGACATGGGCCTTCGTCGTGGCCATTTCGCTCACCGCACCGATCTGGTGGTTCTTTCTTTACTGGCTGCCGAAATTTCTGAACCAGCAATACCACGTGGACCTTGTAAGCCTCGGCCCGCCATTGATCGTGATTTACTCGATGACGTCCGTCGGCAGCATCGCCGGGGGCTGGATGCCGGGTTTCCTTATGAAACGCGGCTGGTCCCTCAACGCCAGCCGCAAGACCGCCATGCTCTTCTGCGCCTTGTGCGTGGTGCCGGTGATCTTCGCCGCGAGGGCCTCGAATCTCTGGGTGGCCACCGGCCTGATCGGTCTGGCTGCTGCTGCCCATCAAGGCTGGGCGGCGAACCTCTTCACACTCGTTTCCGATCTTTTTCCAAAACAGGTGGTCGGCTCGGTCGTCGGGCTGGGTTCGATGTTCGGTTCTCTCGCGGCGATCGCGTTCGCGCAGCTCACCGGTTGGATTTTATATACAACCGGCAGCTATTGGTGGCTGTTCATCATCGCGGGCGGCGCCTATCTGCTGGCGCTTGCCATCACCCATGTGCTGATACCTGACATGAAGCCGGCGGAGTTGGGCGGCGCGTGATTCCATCAGTGGAGAGACCACATGGTGGGGTCATTAACAGGCTTGGAATCAAATGTCTTCTCATGCCATCTCCAACAAATCATACGACTCAATGAAAACTGAGGGATCAGGGGCCAGGGGCTAGGGGCCAGCGAAGAAGTGACAGGCGCAGGCTCCTCTACGCTAGCCCCCGACCCCTAGCCGCTAGCCTCTCTGTTCACCCGGCCAATATGTCGCTTTAATTCTGAAAGATGATATCATGCCTCTTGAGGGCCTGAATCTCATGATCCATGGTGTTCTCCTCCAGGAGGGAGGTGCCTGGAAGTTGTCGGAACGGAGACATTGAAAACCTGGCGAAATTATGGAATCTCGTGTTTGAAGGAAAATCTCAAGTCGTAAATCCAGTCGGCGGAAAACGACCGAAGCGGACGCCGCTAAAATGATTTTCTGTTATATTTCCGGTTCATGCAATCAAGGCTTCACCCTCAGTCGCAGGAATTTCCTTCCACCCGATGTTTGCGGGATTTGCAGTGTCACGGTATCGAAGCCGGGCGATGTGTTCTTGACGACGGTCACGCCGGGATTGTTGGACACGGCTCCATCCGGGACGGAGTAACTGGTTGTCCAGTCGGACATGTCCTGGCTGGCTTCGATGAACACGGGCGTCAATCCGTCGATGGATTTCTGATCCCGATTGAAGGTGAAGAGCAGGTTTCCTCCGCTGATGGAGATCTTTGGGAGCTTGGCGAGGTCTTTGGTGCCGTTGGAACCACCGAGGATAAACTCCACGCCGTTGGGCACACCGTCTTTGTCAAAGTCGTCTGACGCCGTTCCGGTCGGGGCGTTGGTGGTCTTCCAAGTGGAGTAGGGGACGACGGTGGTTGCCGTGAGGAAACCAGTGGAATTCAGCGCGATGGAACTGAACCCAGGTGCCGATATGAGGGCGAGTTGGGCGGTGGACAGTCCGCTGCTGGTGGTGCCGAAGCGGATGGATGCACCGGAAACGAACGAGCCGGTGATCTTGAGTGTGCCGCCGCTCCAGTCGATCAAGTGGCTGTCCGCGAATGCGAGGGCACCGCCAGATCCGAGATTGATGGTCGCAGAGCCGGTGACGTCGAGGGTGCCGACGGTGTCGGAAAAGGTTGATGCATTCAACGTGGCGCTACCGATTGCGACGGCGGTGGAATTTGAGAGCACGTTGCTGGCACCGAGAGCCAGTGTCCCGCCGTTGACGACGGTGCTTCCGGTATAAGTATTCGCCCCGGAGAGCGTCAACGCGCCGCCAGCCACTGTTAGATTCAGTTTCTTCGTGCCGGTTCCGATCACATTCTGGAGGATTCCGGCGAAAGTGGAGGTCCCCGTGGTGGTCAGCGTGGAGTCGGTGGTGGTCGAACTGTTGCCGACAGTAGCCGCGTTCGCTCCTTTGACCAGGCCAGCCAGGCTTTGGTTGAATCCGTTGAGGTCGAGGGTGGTTGCGGCCGAGGCACCGAGCGTGACTGTGGCCGCAGTGGAGATGCCGTTGTTCGCGCCGACCATCGCGGTGCCCTGATAGGCAGTCAAGTCGCTGTAGCCGGTTCCTCCACCGGAATACATTACGGTTCCGATGCGCGATTGGACCGTCACCGAAGAGGTGATGGGTCCCGCGACGTGGAGGATGGTGTTGGCCGTGGGAGCGGCGAAGTGCCCGCCCGCAAGAGTGATGTTGTTGAGCGTGACAGGCCCGCTGACCGTGGCGGTGCCCGCGGTCGTTCCGGCCTCGATCAGGCCGCGGCTGCCAACGCCGGTGTTGGTTCCGATGGTGATGGGATTGTTGAGATTGAGACCTGTCGCGACTAACAGGCGGGTGCCGCCGTTGATGGTGACGGTGCCGGTTCCCAGCGCGGTGGCGGTGGTGGCACTCAGGATTCCCCCGCTGATGGTGGTGCCGCCGGTGTAGGAGTTTGCTCCGGAAACGGTGAAGGTGCCCGCGCCGTTCTTGGTAAGGGCGAAGTTGTTTCCGTTCGTCGATCCCGGCATTGCCGAGGCCGCCACCGAGCCATTCGCAGCGCCACCGAGGTTGCCCGAAAACGTTTGGTCGCTGCTGTTGTTGATCGTCAGTGTTGCTGCTGTGGAGATGTTGCTGTTGACGACGCGTTGAACCCTGAGGCTTCTTGTGTTGTTGGTCAAACCGGCGAGCTGTTGGTTGAATCCGTTCAGATTAAGCTCTGCAAACCGACCGGAGCCAGTGCCGACCTGGCCGTCGATCGTCAGCAGCGTACTTATGGGCAGGGCGTTCTGGATGCCGAGCATGACGATGATCTGGGTATTCGAGGTTCCAGCAGTATCCAACAGCGTATTGCCCGCATAGGTGCTTTGCGCGCCGAGGTAGACCGTGGACAAGGCGTTTTGATCGACGCTGCTGGAAAAAGTGACATTGCCGCTGCCGGCCAGCACGCTGTCGAGCGTGAGCGTGGAGACGACTCCGCCGCCTGGGGCGTTGGTTGGCGCACTGATGGTGGCGGTGGTTCCGCTGGCTCCCACTGTGATGGGCGCATCAATGACCACGCCATCCAAATTGGGTTGCAGCAGGGTTCCATCTGCCAGCGTCAGACTGGTGGTGGAGAGCAGGGCGGAGGTTTTGGCGATGACAAGCGTGCCGCCACTGACGATGGTGGCGCCCGTGCAAACATTCTCGCCGGAAAAAGTTAGAGTACCCGTGCCGCTCTTGGTCAACGAGCCGGTGCCCGCGATGGTGCCATTCAAGGTCAGAGTTTGCGATGCGACGACATTGACGGTGGCATTCGAATTCAAAATCACATCATTGCCCAAGGTGCAGCTCGCGGTGTTGGACAGGGTGCCGCCATTGAACATCAATTGTCCTGTGCCCAGGGCTGAATTGTCGTTTGCGATCAGAGTGCCGGCACTGACGGTCGTGTCACCGCTGTAGGTGTTCGCGGCCTCCAATCGCACGGTTCCGGCACCGTTCACCGTGAGGCCCGGATAGCCACTGATGATTCCATTTATTGTCGCCGTTCGCCCCGTTGCGACACTCCAGGTGCTTGGAACCGTCATCTGCACCGGACAGTTCACGATCAGATCCCGAGTGGCTGTGGTCATGTCCACACCCAAGTCATCGAGGCCGAGGATCGCGCTGCCATTGAGGGTCACCGTTCCGCCGGGATTTACGATTTTGATGCCCTCCCATAGCTGATCGACGGCGAGCGTGGTGGCGTTTGTGGACGTGACCGTGCTGTTCCAAAGCGCCTGATTGTAGAGCCCTGGAGCCACTCCGCCCACCCAACTCCCCCCGTTGTTCAGATACGTCGAGTTGTTGGCTTTGGTGACGGTCGTGGTGGCGGTGTCCAGATGGCCCGGCCAGGATTGCACCTGTGCGCCGCTGACCAGGATGAGGTTGTAATCGGCCGGGGGATTGAGGTTGTTCGCGCCGAAATACATGCCCCAGCGGAAGGTCGTCGTTCCGGTGGGACGGGAGTAACTGCCATCGGCATACAAGACGCCATCAACCCATAACTTGTAGTTCAGGCCGTCGTCGATCACGCGGACATCGAAGCCGCCGCCGATGAACTTCTTCGTGCTGCCATCGGGATTGGTGACGAGCTTGTCGGCGCTGCTTCGATTGTTCACGGTCAGCGAACCGTCGCTGTTCATACCGAGCGAAACCGCCCAGTCATTGTCGGTGTTCTTGAGTTGAAAGCAGGCATATCCCTGCCAGAGGCGGGCGATGGTGTAATGGGCCGTCCATTCGTAGGTCATGTTATCGGTGTAATTCCAGCCACCGCCCATGAAAGCCTCGGTGTGCGAGGAGGTGCCGGTGCGCGTGGTGGCGGTATTCTCATCGTCCACAAATACGCGCAGGACATGCGTATTCCCATCGGTCTGAAACCATCGGGTGAAACTCGCGAAATCGTTCGTGGCCGTGTTGCAGGCGACATGGATTCTCTGATCGGGGATGGAAATCGGACGATTGCCGTAAAGCCCCGTCTCGACGGCGGCATTGTTGACGTTGATCACCGAACCATACACCGGGCCGTTATCCGGGGAGTCAACATTCAGCGTGGGTAAAATGGTGCTCCAAAGCGGGTTCGCCGGGCTGCCGGTATCGGTGTAGAGCACCGCCGGAACGGGCACGGTGAATTTCCAGCCGGTGTTGGTGGTGATTCCTGCGTAGCTGTTGCCCGAGGTATCCTTGATCGCGCCGGCGGGGATCAGCACGTAATAACTCTGACCCGTGGGCAGGTTATTGGTTGGGTTAATGATCAACTGCGCGGTGCTGAACGTCAGCCGGGTGGACGAGGTCACGTTGAACGATTCCACCAAGGCTGCATCGCTGCTGCGGCGCAACTCGATGTTGCCGCTGCCGGCCACGACCGTCTCGTCAAAGGTCGCCACGAGGTCGGAAGCGGCTAACACATTTGTGGTATTGTTGGCCGGAAGGGTGCTGCCCAAGGTTGGCGGCGTCGTGTCGCCGGCGGCGGTGATCACATAGTCCAGATAGTTTCCGCTGACCTGCAATGCGCCGGTCTGGTTCCAGGTGAGCGTGGGAACGGTGCCGAGCGCGAAGCCATTGGTGTTCGCAATGCCGCTGCCAAATTGGATCAAATGATATCTGCCATTGAATCCCAGCTCCGTCGGCAGGTTGATCGTCACCGCCCCCGCGCCGCCGCTGACGGTCAGGGCGTTGGTTACCTTGATGGCAGCGATGCTGGTGTAACTGGATAGCGAGCCCGTATTGAGGGAGCCCGTGCCGCTGAAGGTCAGGCTGGAAACGGTGAGGTTGTTGTTGCCAGCCGTGAGCGAGCCGCCCGCGCCCACCGTGACGGCCGCGTTCACTGTGCCGTCTCCGGCCAGGGTTGCCCCGTTGTTGACCGTGGTCTGGCTTGCGACGCTGCCATCCACTTGCAAGGTGCCGGCGTTCACCGTGGTGCTGCCGGTATAGGTATTGGCCCCGGCGAGAATGAGGGTGCCGTTCCCCGTTTTGATCAGCGAACCTCCTCCGCTAAGCACACCCTTGTAGGTGGTGCTGTTGTTGTTGCCACCCACCGTCAACGCGACGGGAATGCTGGCGTTGTTCAGCAGGGCGAGGTTGGAACCGGTGCCTGCGCTGCTGGCGGCCAGACCGCCGAAGGTGAAGGCATTCGCGGAAACCCCGTTGTAAAAGATCAGATTGGCGTCCGAGCTCAAGGTCACGGTGCTGTTCTGGAACGCGAGCTGGTTCTTGAGATAAACGATGGCGCCGCCCGTTACGCCCGCGCTGAAAGTGGTGGTGCCGCTGAAGGTGTTGGCACCTCCCAGATTGATGGTGCCGGTGTCGGAGGTGGCGGGGCCGGCCAGGACCAGATTTTTGCCGGTTCCCCCTGCTATCACCGCGTTTACTGTCAGGTTCCTCCCGGTGGTGTCGTTGGCGGCCGCGAGGAAAGTATTGGCTCCGGTAATGTTCAACGTGAGCGTGTAGGGGCCGCTGCCGCCCGCTATGGCGACGCTGGTTCCACCCGACTTCTGAACGATCCCTCCAAGGATGATGTTCGCGCCGAGCGTGAGGGTTTGCGACGCGCCGTTGATTTCGGCCGTGTTGCTGCCATTCACCCATGCCACATGGGCCAGACCACTGCCTTGATCCCAGTTCTTGAGGGTGGTGTTCCATGTGCCACTCACACCGTCGCTGGTGCCGTCACCGTTGGCCGCGATGTCAACGGTCCCACCATCCCAATACCTCGTGGCGGCTTGCGCAGGGAGTGCGGCAAGGACAAGCAGTGCCGACACCAGCGCTGACGTTTGCGTGTGGGATACGAGAGCCTTCAGAATCGGACGGATAGCCGAGGGCTTCAACCCGGATGATGTCGTAACATAGGATGCTTGGAAATTCATGGGAACGGCCGGGAGTGAAGTTGAGGTATTCAAGTCTATCGGAGACGCTGGCATAGTCGAGATGGATCACCCGATGCGTTCATGGCACGACCTTGAGGTGGGCGAACTTCCTGGAGTTCGTAGCCTGCGGCAGGGTGAGGGTAACGGTGTCGAAGCCGGGCGACGTGTTCTTGGCGACGGTCACGCCGGGATTGTTAGAAGCGGCTCCATCCGGGACGGAGTAAGTGGTAGTCCAGTTGTTGATATCCGAACTTGTTTCGATGGTGAGGGATGTCGAACCGTCGATGGACTTCTGGTCCCGTTTGAAGGTGAAGAGCAGGTTGCCGCCGCTGGTGGAGACCTTCGGAAGTTTGTCGAGATCCTTGATTCCGACGAGGCCTCCGAGCACATACTCGACACCGTTGGCCACGCCATCGCCATCGTAGTCGTCTGAGACGGCACCGGTGGGGGCGTTGGTTGTTTTCCACGTGCTGTAGCCGCCCGGCTGTGAACCGCTGGTGACGGTGAGCGTGCCGGTGCCGGCAGCGAAGAAGGCGTCCAGGGCACCAACGCCGAGGCCGCCATTGGTGGCTCCGGTGCTGCTGTGGCCGTATTGACCGGCTGGTTTCTGGCTGGTGCCGATGAAGAGCCTGGCGACGGTGTCGCTGCCAGTGAAGTTCAGTTTCAAGAGAGCACCGGAGGAGGCGATGGTGACGGTGGATGAGTTGTTGCCGGTATTGTTGGCCCCCAGACTGAGCGTGCCGCCGCTGACGGTGGTGTCGCCGCTATAGGTGTTGGTGTTGGTGAGAATCAACGTTCCGGAACCGGACTTGGTGATGCCCTGCACCGTGGAGTCGTCGCTGTAAATGGCGCCGCTTACGGTGGTGGTGCCGCTGCTGATGTTGAAGAGGCCGCTATTGCTGTCGGCGGCGCGCACCGTGAGGCGCTGGCTGATGGTATTGGTGCCGGTGCCTGCAAATCCGCCGCGTGCCAGCAGGTATCCGGCCGAGGTGCCCGCGATGGTGCCATTCGCCAAGGTTATGGCCGGGGTGATGCCTTCCGCATAGGCACCGAGGTTGAAGATGCCGTCGTTGATGGTGAAGCTGGCGATTCCATCGGTGATCTTGTGGCTGGCACCGAGTGCCAGGGTGCCGGCGTTGATCATCACTCCTCCGGTGAACGTGTTGTTGCCTGTAAGGGTCAGCGTGTTGGTTCCTTCCTTGGTCAGACCGCCGCCGGTGGAGACCACATCCGTTAGAATGTCTTGGGTGATGGTGATGCCGCCGTTGGTGGTGTCGATGGTGGCTCCGCCGCTCTTGATGTAGACGTTGGTCAGGCCGCCCATGTAAGTGGTGCTGGCGGCGGTGTTGCGCAGGGTGCCGCCATCGAATGTGATCGTGGCCGTGGAGTTGGTGCCGCGAGCGGTCGGGAACGCGGGCAGGGTCACATCCGCCGTGCCGCTGATGTGGATGGTGGATGTACTGTTATCAGCACCGGAGAGCATGCCGAAAGTAGTGACGGAGAAGCTGCCGCCGGAGAGGTTCAAAGTGGCGGTTGCATCGGCGTTGTTGGCTGGCGTGACGTTGGATCCGCCCATCCGCAGGATGCCGATGGTGGCGGTCCCGCCCGTCTGGGAAAAAGTGCCGGTGACGCCTGATGCAACGGAGTTGTCCGAGCGGCAGATCTGCAAAGTGGATATCGCGGGCATTGAGAGGGTCCCTGTGCCGCTGATGTTGAAGATTCCGGTGGTGCCCGTGTTTACGCCGATGGTCACTCCAAGGGAACCGGCGATGGTGTCGAGCGTTCCTCCGCTCAGGTTATAGATGCCGGTGGCTGTGAGATTGCCGACTAGCAACTGGTTGCCGGTGGTTGTGAGACTCCCTCCGGTTTGATTCAGAATACCCGTGCTGTCGGTGCCGCTTCCGACGAGAAAATTCGAACCACTGGTTCCGACGGTGAATGTGCCGTTTGATACATTCAGAGTTCCTGTTTTTCCTGTCACATTGCCCACGGAAAAGCCCCCTGTCGCCGCTGTAGTCCGGTTGCCGGTCAGGCTCAGGCTTCCCACACTCACCGTGGTGGCACCGGTATAAGTGTTCGCACCTGATAGAATCTGCGTGCCGAGACCGGACTTGGTGAGAGTCATGCCTGCCGCTCCATTGGCGATGACACCTGAATAGTCGCAGGTGGATCCGGTGTCGGGATTGAGCGTCAAGTCCGTCACTCCCGAATAACCGCCGGAGTTGGTGGTGAAAATAGAGGCAAGGTTTTTGTCCCCTGTCAGGCCGCCGAGCGTCAGGGTGGTCACCGTGGTTCTGAGGCCGTTGGCAGCGTCTCCCGCCACGCTGTCGAACGTATCCAGCGGACTGTTCTGCATGGCGAGACTGTTGGCGAGGCTGAGGATTCCGGAGCTAACGGTCGTGCTGCCCGTATGGCTGTTCGCTCCTGAAAGCGTCTGGGTTCCTGCACCCGACTTGATCAAACCGAGACCTGCGCCGCTGATGAGGCCGGAATAGGTGAAGTTTGACGAGTTGTTGATCGTGAGCGTGGCGGGATCGGAACTGGTGTTGTAAACCTGCTGGGTCCTGAGCGAGGCCACGGTGTTTTGCAAACCGGCGATCGTCTGGTCGAACCCGTTGAGTTCAAGTCGCGTGAATCGGCCGCTGCCGCCGGCGGCGACACCCGTTAGAGAGAGGACGGTTGTCGGCGGTAGAGCATCTTCGGTTCCAAGCTTCACGATGAGATTGGCGTTGTTTGCGGCTGGATTGAATGTCGTGCCGCCGGTATAACTGCTCTGGGCGTTCAAGAGGATCGTCTGCTTCGAGTTGTTGGCGACGGAAGATGTGGAACCCAGTGTCAGGCTGGCGGATCCGGAAATCACATCTCCCACTGTGAGCGTTGAGACAGTGCTTCCCGAACCGAAATCAGGCGCCCGAAGTGTGGCGTTTCCAGTCAGGTCGATCGGAGCTGTGATGGAGACGTATTGAACGATCGGCGCGACAACGGTGCCGCTCCCAAGGTTGATGGCGGTGGCGCTGCTCAGGGCGTTCGAATTTCCAAGGACGAGTGTGCCGGCATCGAGGGTGACGGAACCGGTGAAGGCCGTGTTCGAACCGCTCAGAGTGAGGGTGCTTGTGCTGGTGGACTTCTCAAGCGTGCCCGAGCCGCTCATGCCGCCGCTGAGAGTCTGCGCGGCGCTGCTGCTGAATTTGAATGTCGAACCACTGCCGATGGAAATCGCTCCGGCATAGGCACCGCCTGCGAGTTTGCCGGCTCCGCCGATTTCGAGCGTTCCGGAATTGGCGGCGAGCGTGGTGCTGCCGGAGTAGGTGTTCGCTCCTGAAAGGACGGCGCTGCCGGCACCGTCTTTGGTGACGGAGAAGGAACCGGAAACCACACCGACAATGGTCAAGGTCCTTCCCGTCGCCACATTCCAAGTGTTGGCGTCGCCCAGAATGAGCGGGCAGTTCAAGGTGAGGTCGGCGCTTGCGTTGCCCATCTCAATGTCATTGGTGTTCTCACCCAGGGTCAATGTGTTTCCTGCGTTGATCGTGACCGTCCCAGCGGGATTTACGATCGAGATGCCCGCCCATGTCGTATCTGCGCCCAGAACCGTGGTGTTGGCCGACGTGACCGTGTTGTTCCACCTGGCGGTGGTTGCGGAGTCCGGGGCCACACCACCGACCCAACTGGTTCCGAGATTGAGATTGTTAGAGTTGTTTGCCTTGGTGGAAATGGGAACACTCGTAATGACCAGATTGAGATTGTTGCCGGAAACACTGAGATTTGCCAAAGTGCCATCGGCAAGTGAACCTGTTCCGTTTGAATTCAAAACGGTCACGATCGTCGGAGCCGTTCCGGATGTTGAGCCCCATGTCATCAGAGGATAGGTGCCCGCGGCCAGCCCGGTGTCGGTGATGATCCTTATTGTCGGACTGGCAACGAAAGTTGTCGAACCGGTGACGGTGAGCGGGCTGACAGAACCGGGTGCGATCGAACCGAACTCAAACTCCAGGCTCCCGGCGGCACCGCAGATCAGCGAGGCGCATGTCCAAGTCTTCGTATTGTCGGTGATGGAAACGCCACAAGTTGCCGCGGCATTGTTCAGAGTCACTGCGGAGTTCGCGCAGTTTCCACCAACGACTCCCTGAAGTGTCCCGGCATTGATGGTGGTCGTGCCCGTGTAGGAATTGGCACCCGAGAGCGATTGGGTGCCGGTGCCCGATTTGACCAGGCTGATGTTGCTGCCGTTGATGTTGCCTGAAAACGCATAATCACCGGAATTGTTGATCGTGAGCGTGGCGGCTGTTGCCGCCGAATTGATGATTCTCTGGTTTCTCAACGAGAGGGCGGTGTTTTTCAAACCCGCAATCGTCTGGCTGAATCCGTTGAGATCGAGGAGTGAATTGCGTCCTGAACCGCCGCCCGCGGCGCCATTGATCGACAGGACGGTTGATGTCGGCAAGGCGTTGGTGATGCCAAGTTTGAGAGTCAGATTCGCATCATTGTCGGCAGGGTTCAGCGTTGTGCTGCCACTATAGCTGCTCTGCGCGTTCAGGCGGATGGTTTGGTTGGAGTTCGACGCGACCGTGGAAGTCGAACTGAAACTGAGGTTTCCGGTTCCGGTGATCGCGCCTCCGAGAGTGAGAGTGGAAACAGCGCTGCCGGTTCCGAAATCCGGGGCGTGGATCGTCGGACTGCCGCTGGTGTTGATCGGCGCGTTGATCGTCGCATTCTGCACGGATGTCTTGATTGCCGCGGTCCCGGTCAGTGTGACTGCGCTGGCGCCGCTCAGGGCGTTGGTGTTTCCGAGGACGAGTGTTCCCGCACTGACGGTGGCGGAACCTGTGAAGGAGGAATTCGCCGCGCTGAGTGTCAACGAACTGCTGCTGGTATTCTTGATTAACGATCCGGTACCATTGATGGAACCACTGAACGTCTGGGGGGCACTGCTGCTGTATTTGAAAATCGAGCCGTTCTCGATTGAGATCGCGCCAGCATACGTGCCACTGCCAAGTTTGCCACTACCGCCGATCTCGAGGGTGCCGGAATTGGCGGAAACCGTGGTTTCACCGTTGTAGGTGTTGATTCCTTCGAGAATCTGGGTGCCGGCACCGGACTTGGTGAGAGTCATTCCAGCGGCCCCGTTCGCGATGACGCCGGAATAGTCGACAGTGGAGCCCGCCTCGGGATTCAACGTGAGCGCGGTGACTCTGGCGTAACCGCCCGATGTCGTGGTGAATACCGACGCGAGGTTCTTGTCGCCTGTTAGGCCTCCGAGCGTCAGGGTCGTGACTGTGGTTCTCAGCCCGTCGGTTGAACTTCCGGTGACGAAGTTGAGTGTGTCCAACTCGCTGTTTTGGAGTGCCAGGTTGTGATCCAGACTCAGGATTCCCTCGACGACCCGGGTCGGGCCGGAGTAGGTGTTGGCGCCGGATAGGGAGAGAGTCAGACTTCCGCCCTCTTTCTGAAGGCTCTTGTTGCTGCCGGACACGGTGCCTGCGATCACCATGGTGGAATTCGAGGTTCCACCTGCCAGTCTGACGGTCAGATTGTCGTTGAGGGCGATGTTGAGATCGCTATTGAACGTCACGGTCCCGGTTCCGCCCGCCGTGCGGGTGAGATATGCCAGTCCGGCGTCCTTCTGGTCGAACGTGATCGAGCCATTGGTGCCCTTTTGCAGCAAGGTGTTCTGGCTGCCGCTGCTGTCACCGACTACCAACTCGCCGAGCGTGACGGCGGTGTTGACGTTGACCGTTTGATCACCGGCGATATTGATGTTCTGCTGGGCGAGACCGCCCACGCTGTTAGGAATGGCGGCGGGGTTCCAGTTCGCCGAGTGGGTCCAGTCGAACGTCCCCGCAGTTGTTGGAACCCAGGTGCCTCCGGCCTGCGATGGTGCGGCGACCACGGTCAGGGCCGTGTTGGAAGTGACGACCGGTGTCCTGCCCGGAGAAAAACGAACTTCCGCTTGCGAATTCGAACCGCTGACGGTGGTTGCGGAGTTTCCTCGATAAGACAACGTGGACCCCGATCCTAGATAGAGGTTCGTGCTTCCGTCTCCATTGTCTGAAACGATGCCGAAGCGGCCTTTGAATGTGAGTCCGATAGACGAGTCGGTGTAGGTATCCGAGGAACCGGAATTCGAAATCACATATTGCACGAGGGTTTTTCCTGCAATCGAGCTTTCGACCTTCACTCCGACGACGACACCGCTTTTCACCAACTCGGTCACGCTTTGGACAGTGCCGCCAGCGCTTCCGAAGTGCGGCTCATAGATGGTGGCGAACGCCTTGTTCCATGCCTCGCCGATCTGTCGAACGACGAGCGTGGGAGCGGAGCGAGTGTTATAAGGACTTGGTGCATCCACGACGGGAGGACTGTCGACCTTGGCGTATTCGCGGCTGGCGACTGCAGGCATGTGCATGTCCATGTAGCGTGAGGTGCCGGACACCGTGGCGACGAACTGCGCCTTGACCGACTGGCCGGTCGGATAGGAAACCTTGGTGTTTTCGAAGTAGCGCCAACCCGGTTGTTCGTTCGCGTCGCCGATGTCGTTCTGGAAACGATCCGGCTGGCTTGTCAACGGGAGCGTCACGCCGTCGGCTCGCAGGTCCACGGTCGTTTCACCGATGTTGCGGTATATGTAATCATGGTATTGGTCCGTCACATCACCGTTGAGAGTGGTAGCGGTGCGGTTGGTGACGGTGGACTTCGAGCGGAACACATCCACGTAATATCCGGTGGTCGGCGAAGTGCGGACAATCGCCATCGTCCGCTGCTGGGTTCCCTCGGCGAGTGTTCCCTTGTCATCGACGAACGAACTGCAGGTGAATGAATAGTCCGGCGAAACCGCGGTGGCGAATGCCTGGGGCTCCATGGCCACGTTCTGCACGGTGTTGATGGCGAAGCCTCCCCAGCCGCCCTCGCCGCGCGATGCTCCGTTCACGATCACGGTGTTGTTCGAGGCGAACACCCGGTAATAGTTTTCATTGATCGTCGACCCGTAATCCTCGCGCCCCGACTTGGCTCCCATCACTTCTCCGAGACCGAAGATCTCCATGCTCATGCCGCTCGCATGGCTGTGGGTGTGAGCGCCGCCACCGACGAAACACATCAGCCCGTAGGTGGAGTTGTTCGTTGGCGCCGGATTGCGCTGCAGGGTGATGCCGGCGTATGGCAACGCGTCCGTCCGCGGAATGGTCAGGGATGCTCCAGCCTCAGGGATGCTTGGTGACTGCCAAAGCAATTGCAGCGGCTCATCGTGGGGTCCGAGGGAAGAGTAGCCATTCAGTGACGAGCGATTGTATTGGCCCGCCGAAACGCCGCCGTTGATCAGCGGACCGAAGTAAGAGGTCAGGTCGGTCTTTCCACGGGCCAGCGCGTGCTGATAGACGAGTTCGTAGTCCGCGAACGGCTGGGTGCCGGCGTCCCGGTGGCCGTCACCGAAACTGATCTGTTCGGTATCGGGGTAGCGCAGTTGGCTGATGCGGGGAAGGCTGAGTGGCAGATTCGGGTAGGGGTTGAAAAGATCCAGGTTCGGGTCCACTCGTTCGAGCAGCACCATGTGGCTGGTACGGATCGATCCGACGGCACCTGAATATTGTAGCGACTCCGGCCAGATGTCGCCCGGATTCGGATAGTTCCGGTAATCATAGT
Source organism: Verrucomicrobiaceae bacterium (assembly GCA_947372405.1). The sequence goes on along the minus strand of CANBTO010000003.1, from coordinate 8,620 downwards.
CGAGTGATGCCTGGTGTGACGAACCGGTGGTAAGATAGACCTGGAGTGCCGCATTCCGCTCCGTCGCATCATCGAGAGCCAGCAGGTTGTTCAGCATCGTGGTGGCCATCAGGGCGGACCAATTGTTGTTCTTCGATCCGTGATCGCGAGCCAGTTGATAGAGAGTGCGGAAAACGCTTTGCGCGTTGGTGAAATTGAAATTCACCATGCCCGCGGTCTGCACGTCATAGACCTGGTTGGTCTTCAGGTAAGAGTAGAGGAAATCGTAGATGATGGGCAGTTGGGTGCCTGTCACCCGCGATTCCTTGAGATAGTCGGTCTGGAAGATCCAACCGCCGTTGCCAACACTGGTCGAGGGAGCGACGGGCAAAAGGGTCTTGACCGCGTTGTGAAGGATGTCCGCGGCGCATTGCGCGTATTTGGTGTCACCCGTCAGGTAATAGAGCACCGCGCAATCGACACCGTCGTTGAACCTGGCTTCCGCCGGGTAGCGGACCGAACTCTCGGAGTAGGCCGGGATCGTCTTGAACTTGGGTGTCGCAAGCGTCCAGTCCACCGGCAGGCCGCGGAGAAAGGAATCGCGATTTGCCTGATGACTTGCGACGTCCGCAGCCACTCTGGAAATCATTCCGTTGTAAACGCTGGCCGCCCAGGAGTTGTTGGTGATCTTGCTTTGAATCCCCGCTTTTTCCACGTCCCGCACCCAGATGAACGGACGGGTGTAGCCCGTCGGCAGGTTGTAGATGATCTGTGGGCGCGTGTCCGGCGGTCCGACCGCACCGCTGTCGGCCGAGGTCAGGGTGTAGCGCGCGATGGAGCTGGCAGCGCTGTTGGTGCTGAGACGGAGAAACACGTATTTTCCGGCACCCGCGCCGCTGGCGTATTGGGTGTTGAGGTAGTTTTTCAGGGCGGTGCTTCCTCCTGAACTGGTGGAAACCACACCGGTTGTAGTGCTGGAGATCAGGATGTTGTCCTGAAGGAAGGCAGCATCGCTGGAATCCGCCGTGGAAGTCTCCCCATAATAATCGCTCGCCAGCACCGTGGAGGTGGTGCGGCGGCCCAAGCCATAGAGGTCCACGTTGGATGGTGTGCCCGTGATGCCGGACAGATTGAAACGAAAGCTCGCCGAAGTGAAGGGATTGGCCACCGCGCCCAGATTGGGCAACAGGAACACGTAAACAGCCGATCGATCCAGCGCGGGGCTTCCCGAGGCTCCCGGAATCAGAGAGGTGCCGTTGACAGCGGAGACGGTGCCATCCGACCGCACGTCCGTGTCACTGGCCTCGCCGTAAATGGTCGCGGAATATGCCGTCAGCGGAAAAAACACCACGAGCAAGGCCAGAATTGATCCAATGAGACATGCCGTTTTCGACATGGTGAGAATGTGACCCGCTCGGGCGGGAAGCGACATGGAGGGAATCCGGGGCAAGATGATGGGTTTCGAAGGGGAAGGATAAACGCAAGCAGCGTGTTTTCAATCCCCCAAGCGGGTGAGGATCTGCCATGATGGACGGGCCGGTCGATCACTGGCAATTGGCTTGCACAAGCCGCTGGAAGGTGTTGAGTCAGAAGAGAAATGTCGAGCACCCTCCGTCGTGCCTCCGCTTCCCGTGCGGGAGGACAGTCAGAAACCCTGCTTCCATACGTCGGTGGACTTTTGCGTCCGGCATCCGGCGCGCTGGGATGGGTGGTTTGCGTCTGTTTGTTTGTGGTTTTGTTTTCCGCAACGACACGGGCGGAAGAGTTGCCCTCTCCGAAAAGTTCGGGCGATGTGACGCCCGCCGGGCTGGACAAGACCTGGGGCGTGGGACCCTGGATCTGGGGTCCGGAGACCCATGACAAGCAGACCTGTCTGCTTTGGCGCACTTTTGACATTCCTTCGGGTTCAAAGGTCAAGACCGCCCTCCTGCGGATCTCGGTGGACAATGGATACCGTCTGATGTTGGACGGGCGGGAGATCGGCGCAGGAAGCGACTGGCGCAGCATCACTGAGTATGACCTCGGACAATTGCTGCAAACCGGCCGCCATGTGCTGGCGGTGGATGCGTTTAATGACAACCGCGAGGCCGGGATGCAGTTCGGACTGAAGATCCGTATGGAGGATGGCCGGTTTATCCAGATTCTATCGGATACGGACTGGCGGGTGGTGCCGCGGGAAGTGCAGGGCTGGGAATTCATGACTGAAGCGCAGCCGGACTGGGGCAGGGCGGTGAAGGTCAGCGCGCTTCTTTACAGGCCGAAGCCGGAAGAGTGGCAGGAACGCGTGCCCACCATGGTCGTGAAGGTGCTGGTTCCTCCACCAGCGGAGCTCAGGTTCTGGCAAGCCTTCTGGTTCCAGGCGGGGATCTGGGTCATGGTTGGCCTTGTCGTGCTTTTCTGCCTGCGCTTGATGGGGAGGCTGGCTGTGCAGTCGAAGGCGCAGCAGCTATTACGCCGGGAACGGGCGCGGATCGCGCGGGATATTCACGATGAACTCGGCGCGAGGCTCACCGAACTGGCTCTCGAGGGGGAAGTCATCCAGACCGAACTGCCAGCGGAATCCAGCTCCCGTCCAAAGCTGGAGGCGCTTTGTGAAAAGGCGCGCGCTGTTTCCGGAGCCATGGACGAGGTCGTCTGGATGGTGAATTCGCGAAGGGACACGCTGCGCGATTTCGCCACTTACTCGTGCAAGCACGCCCAGCGTTTCCTGGCAGCCTCGCCCATACGCTGCCGCCTAGACGTGGATGGCGACCTGCCGGATCTGGTCTTCGAGCTGCCGGTCCGCCGCAGTCTGCTGTTAGGAGTGAAGGAGGCGCTCAACAACGCCGCCAAATACTCCGGTGCTTCCGAGTTGTTCCTGCGCATCCACCGCCGCGGACAGACCTTGTTCGTGGAGGTGGAGGACAATGGCATGGGCTTTGATCTTGAAACCGCCAGTCCCGAGCGCAACGGTCTCTTCAACATGAACGAGAGAATGAGGGAAGTGGGTGGCCGCTGCCGCATCACCACGTCGGTGGGTTCGGGTTGCCGGGTGGAATTCCAGGTGCCCTTGCCGAAGAAGGCCGGGTTGTCCGACTCGTCAGTCCCGCAGGATGATCCGGATCTGGCGGATCTCCGCAGGAGGGCGGCCGTTTCCTCATCCGCCGGGAAGGAGGCTTCCGCGCAATGAATCGGGAACCGACATTTGAAAACTCCGATGTAGCGGCCGGCAGGACGATCCGCGTGGTCTTGGTCGAGGATCAAATTGACACGCGCGAGAGTTGGAGCCGCCTGATCTCCTCGTTTCCGGATTTTTCCTGTGTCTGTTGCTGTGCCTCCGCGGAGGAGGCTCTGCGAATGATCCCTCAGGTGAACCCGGACGTCATCCTGATGGATGTCTTCCTTCCCCGCATGTCGGGCATCGAATGCACCGCGCGCCTCAAGGTCGTGCTGCCCGACACCCCGATTGTCATGTTGACCGCCTCGGACGAGGACGAGATTCTCTTTCTTGCGCTGGAATCCGGTGCCGATGGGTATCTGCTCAAGCGCACCAAACCCTCCGACCTGCGTGCGGCCATGCTGGACGTCCTTAGCGGAGGAGCACCCATGAGCAGCGAGATCGCGCGGCATGTGGTGGCTTCCTTCCGCCGACGTGGAGGCAGTGTGGACCCGTCGGTCTCCCTCTCGACCCGCGAGGAGGAAACCCTGGTGCTGCTCACCAAGGGATACTCCAACAAGGAGATCGCCGATCAGTTGGCCCTGAGTATCGAAACGGTCCGCAGCCATCTGAAGAACATCTACACCAAGATGCATGTCCGCTCCCGGGCGGAGGCGGTGGCCCATTACATGTCCAGACGGCCGGGCTGATGGGTTGCGGGGCATCTCCCGTCGGGCTGCATCCGGATGAAAACCGGTGAAGGAATCCGCCAGCAGCCGCGTATAGGTCACGAGGCCAAGGGTGTCCGGACGTGGCGGAAAACATCAACCCGCTGCAAATGGATCCCCCTTGCCTAACACTTCCCGAAGAGTCGCTCCGGTGGTTCGGAGACGGGTCCGCCTTTCTCCGACCATCAGTTTCACATCTAACAAACAACAAACCGCAAGAACCATGAAATCCATCAACCGCCGCCATTTCCTCCAGACCACGGGCATCGGGGCAGGGGGGCTCATTCTGGGAGCTCCGGCCATCGTCCGCGGGCAGAACCTCAACAGCCGCATCAACGTCGCCTGCATCGGCGTCGGCGGCAAGGGTGACAGCGATGTGAAGGAAACCGCCGACGCGGGTGGCAACATCGTGGCCCTTTGTGATGTGGACTCGCGTTCACTCGGCAAGAAGGCCCTCAGCCACCCGGATGCGAGGAAGTTCACCGACTTCCGCAAGATGCTCTCGGAAATGGGTGATTCCATCGACGCGGTGACCATCTCGATACCGGACCACATGCACGGCACCGTGGCGATGGCCGCGATGAGCATGGGCAAACACATCTATTGCCAGAAACCGCTCACCCAGACGGTTTTCGAAGCCCGTGAACTGCGCCGCGTGGCCGCCGAGAAGAAACTCGCCACCCAGATGGGCAACCATGGCAGCGCAGGCAACGGACTGCGCCGCGCAGTGGAGGTCATCCAGTCCGGCGTCATCGGCAATCCGCGGGAGCTGCATGTCTGGTCGAACCGCCCGGTCTGGCCGCAAGGGCTCGATCGCCCGAAAGGCGAGAGCCCGATCCCTCCCGAACTCGACTGGAATCTCTGGCTTGGACCGGCGCAGATGCGGCCGTATCTCGAAGGCGTCTATCACCCGTTCAAATGGCGCGGCTGGAAGGACTTCGGCACCGGCGCCCTCGGCGACATGGCATGCCACACCGTGAACATGCCGTTCCGTGCCCTGAAACTCGGTTATCCATCCGTGGTCGAGTGCGAGTTGGCCTCGCGCATCTTCCCGGAAACCTATCCGCTCACCTCGCGCATCCGCTTCGAGTTTCCTGAACGAGAAGGCCTGCCGCCACTCAAGTTCTGGTGGTATGACGGATCTCCCGGCAGTGAAAACAAACCGCTGCGTCCCTATCCGGACATCGTCAAGGACATCGTCGCCATGCGCGGCAAACTGCCGGAAAGCGGCTGCCTCATCATCGGCGACAAGGGGAAACTCTTCGCCCCGGACGACTATGGCGCCATGTTCTTCCTTCAGCTCAATGGCGAGGAGAAATTCCTCCAGGGCTCCAAGCACGATGCCATCAAGGACATCCCGGAATCCATCCCGCGCTCGCCCGGCCACTACAAGGAATGGATCGACATGATCAAGGGCGGCGCACCCGCCTATTCGAACTTCGACATCGCCGCCTATCTTACCGAGATCATCCTGTTAGGCTGCATCGCGCTGCGCGTCGGTGAAGGCGTGAAGATGGAGTGGGATGGACCTAACATGCGCTCGCCCAACTGCCCCGAGGCGGAGCGTTTCGTCAAACGCGACGCCCGCACCGGTTGGTGATGTGGTTTGATCTGTTATAGGAGTAAGGGGAAGAGTCTTTGCTGAAATGAAGGCTCGACTCCTTCATGCCGGCATGTGAGTTTGATTGCGCATCGTTCGCTGGCGGTGTGTTTTTGTTCGCGAGCGACTTCGGGTGATGCCTGGTCGGACGGGAGGGGAGGCTGTTGTCACACAATCCCCATCACCCATCCGCATCATGAAATCCTTGTCCTTACTCTGCCGTTTGCCCGTGACTTGCCACCTGATCGCCGATGCGCGGGCACAGGCCCCACGCCCGATGACCCACACATCGCGCAGTTCGCGTCTCGCGCTTCTGGTCGTCTCCGCCGTGTTTCTGGCCCTTGGTTTCACCGCCAGTCCTCTTGCGGCCGCCACTTCCGGCAACTTCACCTACACGGATGACGGCACATCGATCACCATCATCGGATACCCCACCACCGCCACCGGCGCGGTGAACATCCCGGCGACCATCGCCGGCAAGCCGGTGACGGCCATTGCAGCGGGCGTGTTCTACGACTGCACGACGATCACCAGCGTGACGATCCCTGAAGGAGTTATCTATCTGGGAGATGCCGCGTTCGAGTATTGTTATGATCTGGCCAGCGTCAAACTGCCATCCACCGTCACCGGGATCGGCGCCCACTTGTTTCTCGGATGCAGCAGCCTGACCAGCTTGACCATTCCGGCGAACGTCATTCTCATTTCGAATTACGCTTTCTTCGGCTGTACCAGCCTTCATGATGTCACGATTCCCGCAAGTGTCGCCAACATCCAGGAGGGCGCGTTCTCGGGTTGCAGTTCGCTGAAATCCGCGACGTTTCTCGGCAACGCGCCAGCCATGGAGGGATTCGTGTTCACGGATACCCAGGCCGGTTTTATCGTTTATTATACAGCGGGTAAGGCGGGTTTCACATCACCGACGTGGATGGGTTACAATTCGGCTGCGGTAAAGAGCACGTCGATCGCTCTAGCTCCCATCTCCGGGCCCACGAACAATGGTGCGATCCTTCATTTCACCGCAACCGCCGCGACCGGGCTGTCCGTGCGCCTGCAGTCCAGCGTCGACAATCAGGTTTGGCTGAATCTTCCCGACAACAATGATGCGAAGATGGCCGAAAGTGCGACGATGCCGGGGAAATATGATCTGGACAGCACGTTTTATCCCACGGGTGCCAGCATCTATTTCCGTGCGGTCGCATCCACTCCAAAGGGGGATGTGCGATCTTCGCCACAGGGCCCGTTCACGCTGACGCGTGCCGATTTGTCGATCCAGATGAAAGCCGCGTCGAATACGGACCCGGCGTCCGGCAGCGTCACCATCTCCGGGGATGACCTCACCTATACCTTCACCGCGATCAACCAGGGATCAGCCACGGCCAGGAAACTGATCCTGGGCATCAAGCTCCCCACTTATGTGGATGAAGCCACCCACGACAAAAAGCAGTTCAAGCTCAGCGACATCCCGCTGGATTCAAGCAGCCATCCAATGATCAGTTCCGGTGGGAAGTTCAAAGCGGCGACCGGCGCCACCACCTTCGACGGCCAGATCATCTGGAATGCCGGGGATCTCGCGCCCGGTGAGCAGCTTTCGGAATCATTCACCCTCCACATCACCAACAAGGTGCTCGCCCCTCAGGACATCAGGGTGCCCAACGACTATGTGGTCTATAGCTCCTCGTTCCAACCGCCCTATTCGGCGACAGGATACAGTAGCGGATCGCCTAACGTCTCCACCCATGTGCGCGGTCCGATCACCTTCACCGCGGTGGCCAGGACCGCGTCCGTCGCGCCAGGAGGTCTGATCACTTATAAATTCAGGCTCGCCAATCTCACCCATTCCGCCGTGGCCCATGCGGTGGCGGTTGTTACCGTGCCGGAGTTCACCCGGTTCGCCACAACCTACCCGACGGCTTCGGGCGGCAGCGTGTTCGGAGTGGAGGGTGTGAACAATCTAGGTTCCGGTTTCGGCGGAGACGAGGTCTTCGCGGTGGGACAATCGGCTTCACAAGTCCTGATCGACGCCGGCCCGCTTGCCGCTGCCGGCGATGCGAAGGATTTTGTGGTTTTCAACGTCACCTTCCAGGCCCAGTGGGTCGATCCCGCAGAGGCGCCCAAAATCGGCGCGTTCGAATATTACGCGACGTTTTTCAACAAGGACCTGTTCAACAACCCGGACAACCCCGCGCAGCAGATCACCCAGTATGATCTCTTTATGGCGAAATTGCTCAAGGCGCTTGGCACGACAGCATCCGCTCCCGGGCCCACCGATTTCATTTCGTTCATCAAACAAACTGACCACGAGATCGCCCTCAGTCATCAGGACTCCGGGGATGTGAACGTGCCGCTGTTAGGCTCCTTTGGAAACCGTCCCAAACTGGCATTGTCCAAAACCATCAGCAACACCGGCACCGATACCGTCAGCCGCGGTGACGACCTGTTCGCCTCGGTCGAGCCTGGCGACCGGCTCACCTTCGTCCTGCTCGCCGTGAACCTAGGCAAGTCGGTGGCCAACGATGTGTATATTCAGGACGGATTGCCGGATCACACGACCTTGCTCAAGGTCACTGCGAACCTGCGCGGCTCCACCGCGAGCACGCAAGCCAGCAATCTCCGCGTGAAACTTGATTCCGACGGACATCATGTTCGTTTTGAAGGGTTGACGCTGCTGCCCCGAGACGGCGTGGTGCTCGAATACTCCGTGCAGGTGAACAGCGGTCCCAATGCTCCCGCGGTGGGGACTTCGATTCTGCCTGCGGCAGTGATCAACCCTGATACGGGACTTCCCGAAGGCGGAGTCGGCGCATCGACCATCAGTTCATCGAGCATGCCCCACACCACCGTGGGTTATTATTCGGATGGAGCGATCAAAGTGACCGGTGCCGTGAGCTTTGCCGAGCCGAAGGCCCACCTGCTGGTTCCCGCTCCAGGTGTGAGCACCGATCTCATCACGACCGCCGACGCGCTGACGGCGATTTACAACCAACACTGGAATGCTCTGCCACTTTCGAATCCCGCGGATCCCACGTCTTTCATCCCGGGTGTGGAGCGTTATTACATCCACTATGAAAACGTGGGGAATGTGGCCGTGCATGGAGTGAAGTTGGATTTTCCCCTGCCGGCCAACACGGCATTCTACCGGGCATCGTTCGCCGCTCTTGCGCCGGGTGATGATATCGG
>CANBTO010000002.1 GCA_947372405.1 Verrucomicrobiaceae bacterium | reverse complement strand
GAAGAAACTGGCGATCGAAACCCTGGAGGCGTCGCTTGCGAAACACCCAGGAAATCCGCAGATCATCCGGCGCTTGTTTTCACTGGACCGGGAGAAGGGGGCCTCACTGTTAGACGGGCTGGCGGCAGACGATCCGGAGTCCGCCATGTTGTTCGCTTCGCTCTCCCGCAGTCTGCATGACTCGGACAATCTTGCGGCACGGGCTGAAATCGACCGCCGTTTCCTTCTCGCCACCAAGACTCATCCGGAGAATCCGGCGCTGGCCCGCGAGGCGTGCGAGCATTTCAGGAACAGCGGGCGGCAGGACGAAGCGATCGGCATCCTCGAGCGCCATACCAATGCCTCGCCGTGGTCGCTGGACGCGCGGGTCCGTCTCGGCATCCTCGAGTTTTCCGTAAAGCGTGACGCTGATGGTGAAAGGACCCTCAAGGAGGTGCTCGCCATCCACCCCAAGCTGTCCCTCGCCCATCAGGCGCTGGCGAAGTTCTATCGGCTCCACGACCAACCGGAACCGGCTGCGTATCATGCGGCGGAACTGTTGAAGATCCGCGGCGGTTCGCCCGACGAGTTCATCAAGCTGGCCGATGAACAGATGGCCGCAGACCTTCCGCGCGAGGCGAGGCTGCTGCTGGAGAAGGCGGTATTCGATCATCCTGAAAACGCAGCCTTGCGGATGAGGCTTGCCGTCGCCGCGCATCGGGATCCCGAGACGCGGGCGATGTCATCGCGGCTGTTCCGTGAGGCGGAAACGGCCGTCCCGGATGGAAAGATCACCGACCCCGCGTTTCTCACCGAGTCCGCCGGGGCCTTGATCGATTCCGGCCAGAGCAAGGCTGGCGAAGAGCGGCTTCGCGCCGCCATCCGGGCCTATCCGCCCACGGCGAAAAAGGAAACCGCCGCCGCCCTCCGCCGACTTGCCGGGTTGTGGGAAAGCGAGAACCGCAACGCGGAAGCCGCACGCGCGCTGCTGCAACGGGCGGATTCACTCGATCCGAAGTAATCCCGCGTCGCGTCAAAATGCTTGCACATCCGCCTGCCCGCGCCTACCTCGTCGCTCATGGCTCTTGAAACCACACTGATTCTGTTCAAACCGGATGCGATCGAGAAAAACCTCAGCGGCAAGGTGCTCGCCCGTTTCGAAGACGCGGGATTTGTTGTCCGCGGCATCAAGATGATGCAACTTGACGACGCGATTCTGCGCGAGCATTACGCGCATGTCGCCGACAAGCCGTTCTTCCCCGAAATCGTCTCCTTCATGAGCCGCACCCCGGTGATCGCCCTTGCGCTCGAAGGTGAGGATGTCATCGCCAAGGTCCGCGACCTGCTTGGCCCCACGAATTCCAAAGCCGCCGCTCCCGGCACCATCCGTGGTGATTTTGGCGAGGACATGATGGTCAACGTCTGCCACGCCTCGGATTCCACGGAAGCCGCGGCCGCCGAGCTGAAGCGTTTCTTCAAGACCGGCGAGGTTTTCGCCCGTTGACTTGTGCGTGCAAGGCCGCAGATTCCATGAACAGGGGGCGGGCAGTCGTTGTCCGCTCCCTTTTCTTTGAGAATCATGAAAACCTACAGCCTGTTGCAGACTTCGTTGGAATCAACCATCGACCGGCAGGCTTTAGAGGAGGCTTCGGTTGCCGTGCGTTCGGTCGCGCGCACCGATTGTGCGGGCATTCAGCGCAAGCTGTTCGGCATCGTGATTTCCCATCTGGAGAAGAGCGAGGCGCTGATTTTTCAGGAGCAGTTGGCTCGCCGGAACTTCCCCACCGCGCTGGTGGCGGATGACGACCTGCCGGTGCTGGAGGAAAGTTTCCAGGTCCAGCGCATCGAACAGAGCGGCGAGGTTCTTGCTCTGACCGATTCGCTGGGCCGGGTGCGCGAACGGCCGGTGGACGAACTGGCGTTTCTTGCAGCGGGATATTTCCACCGGATCGAATGCAAAACCGAGTGGCATGAGCGGCTTGAGTTCGGCACGGGTTACAAGGGCATGCCGCAGCTGGTCAGCGAGCGCGAATACCGTGAGGATGAAGAGCTGAGTTTCCGGATCGATTTTTTCTTCAAATCCCCGCCTAACCGAATCAACGCCGTGTTGGAGGATGAAACCGCCGTTTTCCATGAAGGAAAACCGCTCCGGCTGGGCGACCGGACCGGGCTTGAAAACCTGATGCGCGCCATGGGAAACCTGCTACCGCCGGAACGTCTGAATTCGTGGCTGAGGGATCCAGCGGGCGGACGGATCTATCCGGATTTTCAATGCTACGAGAACGAGATTCGCTGGCATTTCCACCGGCTGGCGTCCCGGGCATGAAGGCTTGTTTCGCGTGCTTCGGGTGTTAGGTTGTCGGCATGTTTTTCCACGGCTACGAGGTGGATACCTGGCTGGGTCTGGTGATGTTGGTGGCGTTCTATATCGTCGGCGTGCTTCACGTGCTCCACGCGCTGATGCACGTGCGGACCTCGCAGGGAACGATCGCCTGGGTGATCTCGCTGCTGACGGTGCCGTTCGTGGCGATACCGCTCTACTGGATGTTGGGGCGCACGCGGTTTTCCGGTTATGTCGGCGGGCGGCGCAGCAAGGATGAACGACTCGGCGTGCTGGCGGAGCGCATGCACGAGCGGCTGCGGGAACTCGAGGTCGAGATCCCTGAGGACGACGCGTTCGAGCGGGCGGCCCGCATGCTGGGCGGCCTGCCATTCACCCGCGGCAACCGGCTGGAGCCGCTGATCGATGGCGATGAGACCTTCGACCGGATCTTCCGTGCCATCAACGAGGCGGAGAGTTACTTGTGTGTGAATTTCTTCATCGTCAAAAACGACACGCTGGGGACGCGTTTCCAACAAGCACTCATCGAGCGCGCACGGGCCGGGGTGAAAGTGTATTTCCTCTTCGATGAGGTCGGCTCGCACAAGCTCCCGCGGCGCTATCTGAACGCCCTCAAGGCGGCAGGCGTCGAGTGCCATTCGTTTGGCATCAACCGTTTCTGGTGGTCGAGACTCCAGCTCAACTTCCGCAACCACCGCAAGATCGTGATCAGCGACGGCAAGGTGGCGTTCATCGGCGGGCTCAACGTGGGCGACGAGTATCTCGGGCGGGACCAGCGCTTCGGCGAGTGGCGGGACACGCATCTGGAAATGCGCGGGCCGGTGGTGCAGGCGGTGCAGTTGGTTTTCCTGGAGGATTGGTTCTGGGCGGCGAACCGGATTCCCGATCTCCATTGGGACACCCAGCCCGAGCCGGCCGACCAGATCGCCGCGGTGATCCCCACCGGGCCGGCGGACCCTGCCGATTCGTGGCAGCTCATCGTGGCGGAGGCGGCGAATTCCGCGCGGCGGAAACTGTGGATCGCCTCACCGTATTTTGTGCCGGACGAAGGGGTTCTTACCGCGCTGCAGACCGCCGCCATCCGCGGGGTGGACGTGCGGATTCTTCTGCCCGAGCGAGCGGACCACCTGTTGGTCTGGTTGTCCGCGTTTTCCTACTACGAACAATCGATTCCCTATGGCGTGAGGTTGTTCCGCTACCACCGCGGATTCCTGCACCAGAAAGTGATGCTCATCGACGAACGCCTGGCCTCGATCGGAACCGCGAACCTGGACAACCGGTCATTTCGCCTCAATTTTGAAATCACGGGTTTTTCGACGGATTCCGCATTCGTGGCCAGGATCACGGAAATGCTCGCGATCGACTTCAGTCACGCCCGCGAGGCGAGCATGAAGGACTTGGCTGACAAGCCGTTTCTCTTCAGGGCGGCGTGCCGGGCTGCGCGTTTGTTCGCGCCGGTGCAATGAATCTTCAGCGCATTGCGACACGGTTGAGATCCGGACGCTGGCGAATGATGTTCGCAAGCATCTGGCAGCAGTGGCCGTAGCTCTTGCGCTGGCTGAGCAGCTCGGCACTGCGGGTGAAGGAACCCCACTGGACGATGTTCAGCTCGACGTTGCGCGTGCCCCAGAGGTTCATGACCTCCTTGGTGGGGTTATAGATGTCAATGGTGCCTGTTCCGGTGAGAGCGGAGCCGTAGTCATCGACCACGTAGAGATAAGGCAAGCCCTTGATCCTGAAAGTCGTGCCTACCGGGTAGAACGACCAGTCCGCTGCGGCGCTGCGGACCCGGTTGGTGTAGCGAAGGTCGGTGCCGGTGGCATTCTTGACGCCATAGATCAGGTGATCGCTTTCGGTGCTCGTGTAAGCGGTGGTTCTAACAACCCGGTTGCGCTCGCTGAAGGCGTAGACCGGCATCGAGTGCTTGTCACGTGGCTTGCTTTGCGCCGCGGCGATGACGGACGATGACGGCGCTGGAATTGCGATCTGCTCTCCACCTGGATATCCAATTCTGGACTTGGGGATGATGGCGATGCCGGAGCTTCCACAACTCGTGAAAAGAGCGGCAACAACGGATAGTGAGGCGAGGGAAACCAGTCGGAAAATCATGCTTTAGGGAAACTCAGGGGTCAGTATGAGGGCGGAGCGCAATCCATGCGCAGTTCAAGTTCGCGTTTCCTATAGGTAGTATTACTACCTACCGCAAACGGAAAATCCTCTGGTTAGAAGCCGGAAACGATCCGGGTGTTGTTTTTAAGCGACTTACGGATTCAATTAAATCGCACCTTTGCCAGCCAAAAAACACCATGTAATCACCGGGTGGCGGCCGGCAGCCAGACTCTGGCGCCCACGCTGCGGCCATCCGCTTCACGGAAGAACCCTTTTAACCCACGCCTGGCCTGTAGGTCCGCCACCGCATCCACCGCCCGCGCCCAGCGCCAGCGAAACCCGGCATCTCGCAGCCGGACCGGCTCCGCCCAGCGGCTTTTCAACACCAACTCGGTCTCGGTCCGCATCAGCCAGGCGCCGATCTTCAGCATCCACCTGGTTGCGGGAAGACCTAAAGGCATGCCCACCGATTCACGGAAGATTCGCATCAACTGCCGGTTGGTCGGGAAGTCCGGGGCGGTGACGTTGACCGTTCCTGATAGAAACGGATCGCGGATCACGAACTCCACCGCTCTCAGGAAATCCTCCATGTGGATCCAGCTCACGCGCTGGTCCCCGCCGCCCATCGTGCCGCCGAGCCCGCGGGCTGTGAGTTTGCGAAGCACGTGGAAGACCGTCGCATCTTCGTTGGCCAGCACCATGCCGATGCGCAGCGCCACCTTGCGGGTTTCAGCTGGCACGGGCGCTTCGAAGAACGCATCTTCCCAAGCCTGCGCCACATCGACGGAAAATCCCTCACCGGGTTCGCCGAGCCAATCGTTCTGTGGCTTGTCCTCGGCGTGCCGGTACCAGGTGGCGGTGCTGGAGTTCAACCACACCTTGGGCGGCACCTTGCAGCGTGCGACCGCCCGGCCGATCGCACGAGTCGCATCCACCCGGGATTCAAGGATCTCGCCACGGTTCGTTGCCGTATAGCGGCAGTTCACACTGCGCCCGGCCAGATTGATGACAGCATCCGCGCCCTCCAACACCAGTTCCCACGGACCGGGAGTTTTCCCGTCCCACTCGAGAAACATGCCGTCCCCGCTCCACCCCTCGCGGTTGCGGGCCACCGCCACCACTTCCCAGCCCTGCCGCGTGAAATGCCTGCTGAGATAACGGCCGAGAAATCCGTTGGCTCCGAAAATAACGATGATGGGACTCATGAGATGGTTGTAGTTGAAGACATAGGGATTCGGCATTCGCCGTCCGCGCAGACCAGGTCGGGCAAGGACTGGATGGCGCTCGCGAGGGCGTCGTCCGTCCGCAGGTGCATCAACCGGGAAAGAGTCAGGCGGTTCTCTGAAAGCAGGTGGACCGCCTTTTTTACCAAAGGCCGCATGGCCGGAGTCGCGAGCCGGAAAGCCCAGTCACGGTATGAATGGGTGGTCCACAGGCAGGTGATCCACGCTGCGGCACCCTGCCACCAGCGTCCGTCATCCGCCATCACCACCACCTCGCGGTCCGCCCCGATGGATCGCAGCCCCGGAAAACGCGCGATGGCCTCGCCCGAATCGTATGCCAGAAACTCGGTGCGCACCCGCTTTGGCTGGCGTTCCAACCAAATGCGGAAACCCGCGCACAGTCCGCAGCGCGGATCGTAGAAGATAGTGAGCGTTTTCATGGGGCTAGCAGGTCAGGCCTTCTTGAATACTCCGCTCGGTGGCAGTGGCGGCGGCGCTTGATCCCAGGTGGCGCGCTTCCTCATCTTGGTGAAGACGAGCAGGTTGAAGAAATGCATGCCGCCCAGCACCAGCAGCACCACTCCGAGCTTGCCGCTCAGCGCCTCGAAGATTCCCTGGGTTTCCCTCACTTCTTCCGCCACCTTGAGGTAAAGAGTCACGAACCCGAAGTTGATCAGATAGAATCCCATCACCAGCAACTGGTTCACGCTGTCCGCCAGGGACTCGTTGCCGTGGAAACAATCGACCAGGAAAATGCGGCCGTTACGGAAAAGATTGCGCGCCACCCAGATGGTCAACGGCAAGGCGATGGTCAGGTAGAGTCCATAGGTGATGACTGTGGCGTTCATGCGGTTTCTTTCGGTTTGTTTTTGTTTGTATTGTGTTTTCAGAAATTTTTGAAAACATTCGGCAAAAAAATATCAACTGAACAATTTGGCGGCCATTTGCAGGGCGAATCCGTGTTTCATGGACGAGATCCGGTCCGCCATGCTGGAAGCGAATTCGACAAACTCCTCCAACTGCTTCATCTGTTCGTAGAAGGCTTTTCCTTCGGCGGTGCCGATCTCCCGGCTCTCCTCGGCACATTTGCGCAATACTTTTAGCGCGGGATCGATTTCCCGGCGTTTCCGCTCGCGGGCCACCGTCGTAAAAATCTTCCAGACATCCTTCTCCGCCTCGAAAAACTCACGTCTTTCGCCTTTTCTCACGACCACCCGCACCAAGCCCCAGGCGACCAATTCCTTCAAATTCGAGTGCGCGTTGCCGCGGCTGATCTGCAGGTCCTCCATCACCTCGTCGGTAGAGAGCGGCTGCGGTGCGGTCATCAGCAAGGCGTGGATCTGAGCCATCGTCCGGTTGATCCCCCACTGCGTGCCGAGCGCACCCCACTGCGCCACGAATTCATCTCGTGCCTGCTTCAGTGGGTCAACCGCTGCGTTCATCTGTTTCAATAATTACTGAAAAATCAAAAAGCGCAACAAAAATCGACTTGGCTCACATTTTGCATCGCGGGGCCTGTGTGACGAACAAGACACAGCATTTCCGATGCCTTGTCGTGAGAACCTGCCAAACATCCTCCCAAATTCCAAACACGATCCCATCCCCCTTTCCCGCCACTTCCCGACCCCGCATTTTCACGCGCTTCCGCAGTTTTCCTCAAGCTCCCGCACTTCCAACCCCGAATACTATGAATTCTTCTCGTTCTCGAACCACATCCCCTTGTAACGGATTTGCGCCCTCCCGTTTAAGCAAGTTAGGAGTATTCTCTTTCCTCGATTCGACATCCCCCATCCTCCTCAATAATTCACTCTTCCTGTTAGCGGCGATCCTTGTGATGATTTTCAGCCGCTCGTCTCATGCCCAAACTCTATATGATAGTTTTTCTGACGGCGACTTCACAGCCAGTCCTACATGGGGCGGAAATACCGCCTTATGGACTGTCGTCGCAAACAGTGACGCCGCCGCTGGCGCGACTGGTTCAAACACTCTACGGCTAAATGGACCTGCGGTTTCACAAACCGACTATTTGAGCAGTCAAGTCGGTTCCTGGGGTTCTTCGCAAGAGTGGGGCGTTTGGATTGGGAGAAGAGCACAGGCCTTTACCGCAGCGAACCAAGCCTATTTCTGGTTGTACGCGAACGAAAGCACGCTCAACAACACAACGGTTGATGGCTACAGGCTGGCAATCGGGGACGACAACAGCAGTGGTGACAAAATCAGACTCGAATATGTTGTCAATGGTACCGTTTCCGCAACCATTATCACCTCATCGGGATCCCTCACCAACGGACTGACCGACATCGGGTTTCTGGTCAGGGTAACGCGTTCCAGCACAGGTGCGTGGTCACTATACACCTCCACGCTGCCCACTGCGAATGGGACGGGCGCGATCGCAACCAACATTCCGAACGCTACCAACGCGTCTGTGCTTCAAGGATCCGCCACGCACAACACAGTAGTCCCGGCTGCGAATGGCTACGTTGGTGTTGCCGCTCTTCACTCAACGGGCGCGAACGCCATCATTAGCACCGAATTCGACCAGATCCACTTCACCGCGACCAATCCGACGATCACCGGAGCCGCCACGGCCAGCGCTTTCACAACCACGTATGGAACCGCATCCACGGCCCAAGCATTTTCCGTTTCTGGCACAGGACTCACAGCCAACCTGATCGCGACTGCTCCTTCCGATTACGAAGTTTCAAGTGACGCCACCACTTATGGATCTACCGCCACATTCACCCAAAGCGGTGGAAGTGCCAGCGGAACCTTGTCCGTGCGTCTCGCTGCGACGGCTCCTGTCTCGGGGACCTATAATTCCCAGAACATCGTGCTTTCCAGCACCGGAGCCACCTCCGTGAACATCGTCACGGCAGCAAGCGGGAATATGGTGAGCCCCAAGCCGCTCACCATCACGGCAACTCCGGTCACCAAGGCATCCGGTGTGACTCTTTCAAGCCCTGTCTCCGGCTCCACCGCGTTCACCAGCAGCGGCCTTGTGGGTTCGGAAACCATTGGCTCCGTGACCATCACCTACGGCACAGGCGCAGCCGCCGGGGATGCGGCCGGCACATACCCAAACCAGGTGACTCCGACGCTGGCCACGGGCGGCACTTTCAACATCGGAAACTACACGCCCAACTATGTTTCCTCGACGTTGACCGTCACCGCCGATCCCAACATCACCGTCAGCGGGACGCTTGCCGCGGTCGATACCACCTACGGCACGGCATCGTCCGCTCCCACCAACTTCACCGTTTCCGGCATCTTTCTGACAGGCGCGCTGACGGTCACACCGCCGGCGGGTTTCGAGGTTTCCACGAGCATCGGTTCGGGTTACACCACCTCGCTGAATATTCCCGCCAGCGGCACCTTGAATTCCACCACGATCTACGTGCGCCTCGCAGGCACCACGGCTTTTGGAACCTATTCCGGGGATGTCACGGTGTCGGGCGGAGGAGCCACTTCTAAAACCGCCGCCACCGCCCCGAGTTCAGTGGCCAAGAAAGCGTTGACCATCACCGGGCTGACCGGCAACAGCAAACCCTATGATGGCACTCTCACGGCGACCACATCCGGCACGGCGAGTTATGTCGGCTTGGAAAACGGTGAGAGCGTCACGGTTGTCGGCACGCCCAGCGCCACCTTCGCCTCGACGGGTGCCGGCACCGCCAAGCCCATCACCGTGACCGGTTACACCGCACCGAGCGCCAACTACTCCTTGTCCCAGCCCGCTGGACTTGCCGCCGACATCACACCAGTGGCGCTTTCCATCACGGCGCCCTCAATTGCGGACAAGGTCTACAGCGGCAGCGCCACGCCCGGAGCCGTGACCGTGGGCACGCTCTCCGGATTCGTAGGCAGCGAAACCGTATTCGCCACTGGTGTCGCGGCGAATTATCCCAGCGCCAGCGTCGGCACATACCCCGGCACCGTGATCACCTACACCCTGCAGAACGGCGCGAACGGCGGGCTTGCGTCCAACTACAGCCTCGCCAATGGATCCGCCAGTGGCACCGTCACACCCAAAGCGCTGACAATCACGGCGAACACCGCCTTCAAGGACGTGGGCACCACCTTGACGGGAGGCCCGGGTTCAACAGCCTTTACCAGCAGTGGCATTACGGGTTCGGAATCCATCGGCTCGGTCACCATCGCCTACGGTAATGGTGCGGCGGCAGGCGATGCCATCGGCACCTACACCGGCCAGGGCACTCCCTCCTCCGCCACAGGGGGAACCTTCACACCCACCAACTACATCATCACCTATTTGGCGGGTGACATCGTCGTCGCCGCGCCCTTGCTCGCGGGCTGGGATTTCCAGACCACCATCACAGGCGGAACCGCAGCCGCAGCCGCGCCCGGCTCACCCACGACCTACACCGCCAATTTCGGAACCGGAGCCCTTTACTTGAACGGCACCAATGGCTCTAGCAGTTGGACGTCGCTCGCATCAAACCCACAACTGACTTCTTTCGCGGGAACAGCGGTCAATGCGGCGATCGGATTTTCAACGACGACCACCTCTCCCGCCTCTCTGGTCGTGGCGAACAGTTCCGCCAACGGGCAAAGCATGGTCTTCAAATTCAGCATGACTGGCCGCGTGCAATTGAATGTCAGCTACGCGGCGCAGGGAACCGCGACAGGCTTCAACTCACATCTCTGGGAATACAGCACTGACGGCATCACATGGACCACGGCCCAGACGATCTCGTCCATTCCCACGAACTTCGCGTCCCAGAACCTCACGACCATCACCGCCCTGGACGGAGCCGCCAGCGCCTATCTGCGCCTCACGGTTTCGGGAGCCAGCTCCGCCACCGGCAACAACCGCATCGACAACGTCCAGGTCCGTGCGGCGCTGGTCCCGACGATCGCATCCACCGGTTCGGTCGCCGCTTTCACCACCACTTACGGTTCGCCATCGGCGGTTCAGACCTTCGGGGTTTCCGGAACCGGGCTTACGGTTGACGTCACGGCCACCGCCCCAAGTGGCTTCGAGGTCTCCTCCGATGGAATTGCTTTCGCCTCCACCGCGACGTTCACGCAGACCAGTGGATCAGCCAGTGGATCCCTCCGGATCCGCCTTGCGGCGACCGCACCCGTCTCTGGCAGCTATGATTCAAAAAACATCGTCCTCTCCAGCACGGGGGCCACGTCGGTCAACATCACCACCTCAGCCTCGGGCAACGTCGTCAGCAAAGCTACACCCACCATCAACACGCCACCCACGGCATCCGCGATCACTTCCGGTCAGACCCTGGCGTCCTCCAGCCTGACGGGCGGATCCGCCAGCGTGCCCGGCACCTTTTCCTTCACCACGCCGAGCGCGGTTCCCAGCGCGGGAACGGCCAGCCAAGACGTGACATTCACACCTACGGATACGGCAAACTACAACAATGCGACGACAACGGTAAGTGTCACAGTGAATGCGGGTGGCGGCCCAGAATCACTCTTTACGGATCCCACCAAGAATGCCGTGCTCTCCGATCCAAGTACCGGCGTCAAGCGCCTCAGTTTCACCGGCACCCCGGGCCGTGTTTACGGCATCCAGCGTTCCGCCACCCTCACCGGCTGGACCCAGATTGGAACCGTCACCACACCGGAGAGTGGAGCGGCGACCTACGACGATCCTAGCCCGCTTCCAGGCACAGGCTTCTACCGCATCATCTTCCCGGCGCAGTAACGATCCCGGCCAAGCGGCCCTGCTAAACGATTCGTCTACCCGAGCGTGGCACCTTGACCCGCCTTCAAGGATCGCCACCGGATATCAAGGGCCGGGTTCCACGCCATCTTGTGGAATTCAGCCTTTCCTATGCGCTCGACTCCGGTGGTGTTTCCGGTCCATCTTTCCTGCAACATGAAACCCCGATTTTCCGGACCGCGCAAAGAACACGGCAAGCAGGCTCGCGAAAACCGTCACGTCCAGGAAGTGGAGAAACCCGCGCCCGCCCTCGATGAGGACGACCTGATGGCCATCGTCGCACAACACGAGATCCCGTTCGTGCTGATTCTGGACTGTGTGCAGGACCCCCACAACCTGGGTGCCATCCTGCGCACCGCGGATGCGGCCGGGGTGCATGCCGTCGTCGCACCAAAGGACAAGGCCGTCGGCATCACCGAGACCGTCAGGCGGGTGTCCGTCGGCGCGGCGGATCACGTGCCCTTCGCCCAGGTCACCAACCTCGCGCGGACGATGGAGAAACTCAAGGCCGCGGGCCTGTGGTTCGTCGGCACTTCGGACCACGTGAAATCCAAATCCATCTACGAACTCGATCTCAAGGGCCCGCTCGCGCTGGTCATGGGTGCCGAGGAAAAAGGCATGCGCCGTCTAACAGAGGAGAGCTGCGATTTTCTCGCCTCCATCCCGATGGCCGGAAAAGTCGAGTGCCTCAACGTTTCGGTGGCCACGGGCGTTTGTCTGTTCGAGGCGGTGCGCCAACGCCGGGGTCTGCCATGACCGGTCCGGTGCGAGTTCTATCAGACCTTCATCTCGGTCACCGGGTCTCGCGGATCGAAAACGTGTCCGCTCTGCGGCCGCTTGTTTCCGGTGCGGGGACGGTGGTTTTCAATGGTGATACATGGCAGGAACTCGCGGCCGTTTTCCGGGAGAAATCGGCGGTCATGCTGGAGGAGTTGAAACGTCTTTGCGCCGAAGAGGGGGCGGAGGCGGTTTTTCTATCAGGAAACCACGACCCCGGCTGGGAAGGCCCGGGCTGGGTGGAACTTGCGGAAGGACGCATCGTCATTACGCATGGCGACTCTTTGATGTTCGCCGGTTCACCATGGAAGCGTGAGATCCTTGTCGCCGAAGAGCGCGTGAGGGAGCTTTGGAATCAGCACCCCGCCGCGGATCGAGACGTGGCGGAGAGGATACGGCTCGCACGCAGGATCGCACGCGACCTCAGTTCGGTGGAGTATTCGACCGGCCGCCACTTCATCCAGCGCGCATGGGATGCGGCGGTGCCGCCCATGCGCGCCATGAAAATGATCGAGGCATGGATCACCCAAGGCACGGTCGGCGCGCAATTCTGTGAGCGGTATTTTCCCAAAGCGGAAGTTCTTCTCATCGGCCATTTCCATCGCGAAGGGTTTTGGATCAGGAACAGGCGCCTGGTCATCGACACCGGTTCATTCCTGGCTCCGGGCCGCGCCCACTGGGTGGAGTGGAACGACGGCTGGCTTACCCGCGGCGTGATCGATGAAACGCCGGAGCGCTGCACTCTCGGAAGGAAGGTCGGCACCTGGCGGATTTGAGAAAGCCATCAATCGCCGCACTCACTCTAACAGAAATTTCCGCCAGTCCCGGATGCCGTGATGGTTCCGGATCAAGGCGGTGGCCGGCACCGCGCGCGGCACCGACGGCTTGCGCAGCAAACGCAGGCCCGCTTCCTGCGGCAGGCGGTCGGCTTTCCGGCAGTTCACCTCGCGGTGCGAGAGCACGCAGTTGTCCCACGACGACGCGCCACCGCGCGAACGCGGGACGACGTGGTCGATGTTGCCTTCGTGCGGCGCGAGTTTTTTGCCGGTGTATTGGCAAATGCCGCCGTCGCGCTCCCAGATGCCGCGCGCGCCGAAACGCGGACGACAAACGGGCACCTTGGCATAGTTGGCGGCGACGATGACGGTCGGCACACGCACCGCGCCGCGCGGAGTGTTGATCGAATGGTCCTCGTCGCGGATCGGAAGTTTCAACCAATCGTCCCAACGCACCGGAACGATGGAATCGTCGCCCTGCACGTCAAGCCCGGTCGCGGCTCCGCTGGCCATCATACAGAACGCATCGGCCGGAGTCTTGACGTGGATCGCCTGCCAGTTGCGGTTGAGCACAAGGACGGTGGTTTTGTGGAGGATGTCGGACATGGAAGAAGTTGATGGTTGGGAGTTGATGGTTGATGGCGAAGAGGGAATGGGTCGAGCCGCGCGCTGCTCATTCCCCCGCTATCTGGATTCTGGTTTCCAGGCTCTGGTTTCAAACTAATCTTCCGCCTTTTCGCCGGGCGGGCACATTTTAACGAGTTTCGGATCAAAGCGGCCGAGCACTTCGACGAGGTCGGACTGCGCGGCCATGACGCTGTGGATGTCCTTGTAAACGCCCGGCACCTCGTCGAGGCCGGCGGACATGAGATCGACGCCGCGTTGGGCTAACAGCTTTTTGGTTCCGCTCCAGGTGAACGATTGCAGCGCCTTGCTGCGGCTCATCACGCGGCCCGCGCCGTGCGACGCGCTGTTCAGCGACTCGGGTTGGCCCTTGCCGCGGACGACGAATCCAGGCGACGCCATGGAACCGGGAATGATTCCCAACACGCCCTTGCCGGCTGGTGTCGCGCCCTTGCGGTGCACGATGAGTTCGCGCTCCTCGCCGTTCACGACATGGCGTTCCTTCCACGCGAAGTTGTGGTGGTTCTCGATGTCGAGAATGACGCGTGCACCGACCTTTTTGGCGATGTGCTTGTGGATAAGCTCGTGATTCGCAGCGGCATAACGTCCCATGAGATTCATGGCGTTCCAGTATTCCTGACCATCCTCCTCATCCAGCGTGAGCCATGCCAAGTGCTTGAGTTCCTTCGGCAGATTCGAGCGGCGGGCCATGGCTCGCTTGCTGTAAGTATCACAAACCTGCGCGCCGGTTCCGCGCGATCCCGAATGGCTCAGCAACGCGAGATATTCGCCTGCGGGAAGACCGAGTTCATCGCTGGTCACAGTGAAGGCACCGAACTCGACGAAATGATTTCCGCTGCCGCTCGTCCCGAGTTGGGACCACGCCTTGTCGCGGAGGTGCCGGGTCACAGGTGAAACCGTCCAGTCGTCATCCATCACGTCGTGATCACGCCGATCCTTGAACGAGCAGCCGATTCCGAAACGCGTTTCACTTTCGATGATGTTGGCCAAACGATCGCGCTGACCGGCGATGATGTTCGCCTTGCGGTCATAGACGGTGAGTTTCATCCGGCATGCGATGTCGACACCGACGGCGTATGGGATCACTGCGTTTTCGGTGGCGAGAACACCGCCGATCGGCAGTCCATAGCCCGGGTGGGCGTCCGGCATGAGCGCTCCGGCCACGGCGACGGGCAACGCGCATGCATTGGCCATCTGGCGCACGGCCTCGGCTTCGAGGTCATCACCCCACTGACGCCATGGCGCGAGTTCCGCACGCGGCGTGAAAGCCGGACGGTAAATCGCACGGGCCAGCGGAGCGCGCATCTCATCAGAGAAGTATGCCGACGGGTCGGCGACGATCTGGAAGATTTCCTCGCCCAGCCGCGCGCCTTCGTTTCCTTCGGCAATATAGCGTTGGATGAAATCGTGAGCGTGTTGGATCGGCTCGCCAGCAGGCACGCCGAGGTGGATCAGGTCTTTGGTTTTCATAAAAAGTGTTGGTTTGAAAATGATGGATCGCGGGATCGGAGGCGGTGTTTGTTTCACTTTCGCACTTCCGGCTTTTCGTGAAAGCCGCAAGTTTGGTTTACAAGCAATGGGGTGTGTGACGGCTTTCCACGCGGGAAGTCGGCGACTGTGATGAGGTTTGCGCCTTGCGGTTTGATGCTTGCAGGTTGACCCGTTGCACTTTGATTTTTGACGGTCGGCATCGGAGTCGGTTAGGAGCGTTTGTCATACGCATGGACGGCTAGCCCAGGGTTTCAGTCACGCGTTCTTCGCGGCATTCCGCCGCCACACACCCGGATTGTCATGCCGTCAGCGGGACGGACAGGGATTGGTTGAACTCATCAAGCTCGTCCTGGATTGCGGAGATCTCGGCTTCGAGTTCGGCGGCGAGCGCATCTACAGCCGGTTTCTTGAGCTGCGCGACATACTCGACCTCGCAGTTGGAAAGCGAGAATCCTCCGGCTTCCTTGAACACCCCTTGACGCGTATCGAGGGATTTGAGCACGGTGACGAGGCCCTTGAGTTCCGCCAGTCGGAAGATGCGTGGATAGATCGCCACGTTCGCCGCAGCGACTGCGGATTTAACGGTGACGAGTTCATCGACTTTCGTCCGGAGAGCCGCGAGCACTTCGTTCGCATCGTAGTCGAACGGCACCGTAGCGGCGCGGGAATTTTGCTTGGCGAGACGATCCTTGAGTTCCGCAACCTCGCCGGCGAGTTGGTTTTTGAGCTTCAATGCTTTGGTGATTTTCATGGTTGTTGGTTGGTTTGTGGTTTGTGGTTTGTGGTTTCAGGTGATTGGTGAACCCGCAGGGATGTGCGCCCTGCTCGTCCGGTTAAAAGCCGGATGCTTCGCTGCCTAAGCTTCGGGTCCTTAAAGTGGTGATCACGGCTGGAGTTGAACCAGCACTGGCGGCGTTCTCGACGCCGTGCCTCTGCCAATTGGGCTACGCGATCTAATGGAAAATGGCGGAACGCGGAGGAGATGCTCCCCATCCCGCGGGTGCGGGACGATTTCCTTAGCAAGGAATCCCGGCACGCTGGTCCGGTTCACGTTCCATGGTCCCGGCGGCAGGACTTGCACCCGCACTGGACGAGGTCTGAGCTCGCTGCCTCTGCATTGGGCTACGCCGGGATATGTAAATGGCGGCCCCGGACGGACTCGCACCGTCAACCTTCCGATTCAAAGTCGGGTGCTCTTCTTATTTGAGCTACAGGGCTGAAATTGGGGTGACCAACCGGACTTGCACCGGCACTGCCGCCTTCACAGGGCGGGATGCTAACTGTTACATCATGGTCACCATTGTAAGGAGCATGGACGTCTCGTCCATGAGTGAGGACGAGACGTCCCCTCTTCGTTGAAAACATTGGCAGGTGGAAATTGGCTCCCAGGCGTGGACTTGCACCACGACATCCCGTTTAACAGACGGGCATGCTGCTTTGACATTACCTGGGAATGGTTCCTCCGCGCGGTTTCGCGCCGCGCCACTTATCAGGCGGATGCTCTGCTATTGAGCTACGGAGGATGGTTGTAAAATGGTCGCGCGCCCCGGTGCTGCCCCGGGTGTCTCCTCGCTCCAAACGAGGCGGGTTTGCTGACTCCCTCGCGCGCGATTTCTGAAAATGGTGGGTTGTGTCGGTAACGCTCCGACGATGGTCCGCAGGACGGCTGCTTTACAGGCAGCTCACGATCTTTACGTGGCTAACAACCCGAAGAATGGTTGCGGAGGCCGGAATCGAACCGGCGATGCGCGGCGTATGAGACCGCTGCCTTACCGCTTGGCTACTCCGCGGTTGTAAATTGGCATGGCGTCCCGGTGCTGCCCCGGACTGACAGGGTTTTGGAGACCCCGCTGCGCAAGCTGGCGCCCGCCATGTGTTGTGTTTTGGAAATGAAATGCGGCCAGCCGGACTTGCACCGGCATTCCCTGATTGGAAGTCAGGAATCCTGCTGTTGGACGATGAACGCATTGTAAAAAATGAAAACAAACACCGCTGCCAGTCCGGTGAAGGACTCGCACCCGCAGGAAAATTTCACGGCGGATCTTTCGGTGTTTCAGGCACACCTCCCGTGGCGGTTGCATATAACTGCCAAGCCTCTGGTTTGTCATATCTCACCAGGGCGGGAAACCGGTCCATGAGGATCCATGCGCCGGTCGTCGTCGGACGACCGGCTTGACAGTTCGCAGGCATGCGGCGACCGTCGGAGCGGTTGCTCGCCTTGCATGTGTCTCTCGCAGGACTCTGTGGATGGGTGGCCGGTTATCGCCCCGTCACCGGTTGCAGCCGGTGGCGGGGTTTTTCACGCCCATGGTGTGTTTATAGTGAAATCATGATGAATGGATTGGTTTTGATTCTGAATCGAATTGGAGCTGGAAACCCTGTAAAACAAGGTTGTTTGCTGTAAAACAAGAACCCCGCCGGCTGGTGGAGCGGGCGGGGTTCTCGAAAAAATCGATAATCTATTTCAGATCGAGAACTACCTGTCTGCCTCCTTGGTAAGGGATCCGTTCGCAAAACCCAGCATCGGTTTCTCTGCTTTGGGATGGAGGTCGTATCGGATCTCACAACTGTCCGCGGACATGCCCAAGCCGAGCGACCAAAGGGTCGGCTGCTTGTGATTGGGATGGATGTTGGTTGGACGCATGACTTGCTGAAGGTTCAAAGGAGATATGGGAACGGACGCGATGCGTCAACCCTATAAATTTCATTTCATGAAAATATTTTCATCATGGGCGATGTCATGCGACATACGGTCGTCGTGTTGGAATCTAACAGCATGTGGAATTCACTCGAAACTCCAGGCACGTTTCGCTCCGGCGAGGTCTTTGGGACGGGTTTCGCCGTCGTGCGAAACGAGTTCCACTTTGTTCGCAGCGCATGAGGTGATGAGCGAGTCCGCGAGGGACTGCGAATGGGTGACGATGATAATCTGCGTTTCATCGGAGACCTGCGAGATGAGCTCGGCGAGGGGCTGGATGAGACCGGAGTGAAGGCTGGCTTCGGGTTCGTTGAGAACTAACAGCGGCGGCGGTTTCGGCGAGAGCAGCGCGGCGGCGAGACAGAAGAAGCGCAGCGTGCCGTCGGAAAGTTCCGCGGCATTCATGAAGCGCTTGAGTTCCGGAGATTGCAGGCAGAGTTGGAAAGCGCCGGTTTCGTCGGTGGGACTCCACTCCATGCCGGGAAAAGCCGAATTCACCGCGGCACGCAGCGTTTCGCCGTGCGAGGCCTCGATGATTGTCTGGAGCGTGGCTGCCAGGTTGGATCCGTCATGCGCCAGCACGGGTGACCAGGAACCGAGACGCGATCGGCGCAGCGGAGAATCCGGATCGGTACGGAAGTGGTGGTAGAAGCGCCATGCGAGCAGGACATCGCGGGCGGCGGCGACCGCGGGTTGGCGGGTTCCGTCGCGCAGTTCGCTGATCATCGATTCCGGCGCATGGAATGGCAGTGAGGCCGGTTCCATCTTGCCGTCCGGGTTTCTCGTCTCAATGACCGGTCCTTTGCGGCGGGCCATGGATTTCCCGGAGAAACTCAGGTTTTCGTTTTTGATATCGGGATCGGTTCGGAACAGGGAGGGACTTTCAGGTCCAAGAGCGACCATGCCGCATTCGATGCCGAACCCGAAGCCAGAGTGTTCGATGTCCCAGGAGATCCGTCTTGCTTCGTCCTTGCGGCGCGCTCCGGCCCAGAGGGCGCTTGGCATGCCTCCCTCGCTGGCAAGTGCTTCGGCGAATCGGCCTTCAGCCATGCGTTGGAGCAGCGCGAGCGAGCGGTAAACGTTGGATTTTCCCACGCCATTCCCGCCGGTCACGACGGTGACCCGCGCGAGTTTCAGGCGGAATTCACGAAGAGACCGGTAGCCACGGACTTGGATCGACTGGAGCACGGATGCAGCATAACCGCCGAAATCCCTGCGAAAAGCCTGCGATTCCAAGGTTTCCCCGTGGTTGACCCCGCGGGGGGGCGTTGCTAGCGTCCGCGCCCCGTCATGAGCGACTCCGCCCCGAATTACAAAGACACGCTGACCCTTCCGCAGACGACTTTCCCGATGCGGGGAGATCTCGTGGAGAACGAACCGAAGCGCCTGGAGCGCTGGGAACATGACGGCCTTTACGCGAAGATCATCGCCCACCGCCGCTCGCAGAAGGCTCCGGAATTCATCCTGCATGACGGCCCGCCCTTCGCAAATGGCGACGTCCACATGGGCACCGCGCTCAACAAGCTGCTCAAGGATCTGGTGGTGAAATCCAAGACGATGGCAGGGTTCACCACGCCCTTCATCCCCGGTTGGGACTGCCACGGCCTGCCCATCGAGTTCAAGGTGGTGAAACAAGCCGCCGGGTTGGAACCTGCCGAAATCCGCCGCCGCTGCGCCGAGTTTGCCAAAGGTTTCATCGATATCCAACGCGCTTCTTTCCGTCGGCTCGGTGTGTTCGGCGATTGGAACAACCCGTATCTCACGATGGCTCCCGGCTACGAGGCGAGCATCCTGCGCGTCTTCGCCAAGCTCGTCGAAAATGGCTCGATCTATCAGGCGAAGAAACCCGTCCAGTGGTCGTATGGCGCGCAGACCGCGCTCGCCGAGGCCGAGGTGGAATACCAGGACAAGGAAAGCCCGGCGATCTTCGTGAAGTTTCCACTCGTCACGGGAGATCTCGCTGGCAAGGCCTCCATCCCGATCTGGACCACCACTCCATGGACGCTTCCCGCGAACCTCGGCCTCGCCGTGCATCCGGAGTTCACCTATGTCGTCGGCCGTTTCCATAACGAGATCGCCGACCGCGAGGAAACGCTGGTGATCGTGCGCGAACTGGTGGACGCGTTTTACGAGAAAACCGGATTCAAGCTCGTCAAACCGCTCGATGAAATCCGCGGTCGCCAGCTTGAAGGACTCGAAGCGCAGCATCCGTTCCTGCCCCGCACGTCGAAGGTCATCCTTGCGAATTTCGTCACCACCGAAACGGGAACCGGCGTGGTCCACATCGCTCCGGGCCACGGCGCGGACGACTATGTGGCGGGCCAACAGAATGGCCTCGCCGTGCTTTCCCCCGTCGATGACGAGGGCAAGTTCACCGCAGAGGCCGGGCTCGATGAACTCGTCGGCATGCATGTTTTCAAATCGAACGACCGCATCATCGAGATCCTGGCGGAGAGCGGGCACTTGTTAGGTCGCGAGGTTTACAAGCATTCCTATCCGCATTGCTGGCGCTCGAAAACGCCAATCATCTTCCGCGCGGTCGAGCAGTTCTTCATCTCGCTCGAAACACTGCGCGGCCAGGCGCTGGAGCAGATCGACAAAGTCGAGTGGCTGCCCGCGTGGGGCCGCAACCGGATCTACGGCACCGTCGAGTCGCGCCCGGACTGGTGCATCTCGCGCCAGCGCACCTGGGGTGTGCCGCTGCCGGTGTTTTTCGATGAAAACAACCAGGCCATCCTTTCATCCGAGCTCGCCTTGAAGGTCGCTGAATTGGTGGAAACCGAGGGTACCAACTTCTGGTTCGAGCACACGGACGCGGAAATCGCCGCACGTCTCGGCCTGCCCGCCGGTGTGAAGAAATGCCGCGACACGCTCGACGTCTGGATCGACTCCGGCTGCTCGCATGTCGCCGTCCTCGACAAGCATCCCGAACTCCACGCGCCCGCCGATCTTTATCTGGAAGCCACCGACCAGCACCGCGGTTGGTTCCAGAGCTCGCTGATGCTCAGCGTCGGCTACCGCGGCACCGCACCCTACAAGACCGTGATGACCCACGGCTTCGTCGTGGACAAGGACAAGAAGAAGCTCTCCAAGTCCGAGGCCGAGAAGGCTGGCAAACCGATCGACGCAGCACACTTCTATAACAAATACGGCGCCGACATCGTGCGGCTGTGGGTTTCCTCCGTGGACTGGCAGAACGAAGTGCCTTTCGGAGAGGATCTGTTCAAACAGGTCGCCGAGCCCTACCGCCGCCTGCGCAACACCCTGCGCATCCTGTTAGGAAACCTCGACGGGTTTTCACCGGATGCCGCACCCGCCGCGCCGGAATACACACTTCTGGACCGCTGGATCCTCGAACGCCTTCACGATGTCACCGCCGAGTGCCTCAAGGCTTACGAGACCTACGAGTTCCGCAAGGTGTTCAACTCGCTCAACCAGTTCTGCACCACGGACCTCTCCGCGGTTTACATCGACGCCACCAAGGACCGGATGTACTGCGATGCGAAGGACTCCCCGCGGCGCGTGGCTTCGCAAGTGGCGATGCATGCCATCTTCACCGGCATCGCCAAGCTGCTTGCGCCGATCCTCGCCTACACGGCGGACGAGGCATGGGAACACGCCGGTTTCACCACCGGCAGCGTCCACAAGCAGGACTTTCCTGAAGCCGATCCCGCATTCGCACCCAGCGAAGCGACGAAGCAGGCCGTGCGCTTGTTCGAGATCAAATACGTCATCCAGACCGCCATCGAGGCACGCGTGCAGGCGAAGGAATTCACCCGCAACAACGAGGCGGACGTTTCCCTAACAGTTCCGGAAGGCGATGCCGCACTGCTGCCTTTGCTGAACGACCGGGACTTCGCCACCGAGTTCTTCATCATCGCCGGGCTGACAGCTACGGTGGGAACCGAGCTCTCCGCCACCGCCAAAAAGACGGAACACTGTCTCTGCCCGCGCTGCCGCAAACACGAGCCGCTTGTCGCAAGCGGGCTGTGTGAGAGGTGTGCGGTGGTTTGCGCATGAGTCCTGTGGGACCAATACGACCTATCAGACCTATGACACTTCCCAAACTTCTCCTCTTCCTCACGCTTCCGCTCTACCTGCTGGACCAGGCCACGAAGTTTTGGACCGTCGCAAACCTGGAGCCTGGTGCGGACCGGATGGTGGTGGAGAATTTCTTCCATCTCGTTAGAGTCCACAACCAGGGCGTGGCCTTCGGTTTCGGCAACGGCACCGCATGGGCGCCCGTCGTGTTCCTGCTGGTGCCCGTCATCGCCTTGACCCTGATCCGGATTTTTTGGAAAAAGGGAGTCTTCGCCAATTCGCTTTCGAAGATCGCCGTGCCGTTGCTTTTGTGCGGCATTCTCGGCAATCTAACGGACAGGCTGG
This sequence comes from Verrucomicrobiaceae bacterium, assembly GCA_947372405.1. The sequence continues at coordinate 9,398 of CANBTO010000002.1, read as the reverse complement.
TGCAGGGCTTCCTGCTGGAGGAGCTCAAGACCGCCACGCTCTGGCAGCGGCTGTCCCACGGTTACGTGGTGGATTTCCTCGCGTTCAAACTGCCGCTCTACGACAAGCTCGTTCCATCCAGCGGTGGTTGGTGGCCGGCCTTCAACGTTGCGGACTCATGCATCTGCGTGGCCGCCGTCCTGCTCTTCATCGGCAGCATGCGCGATGAGGCGAAGGAAAAGAAACGGCTCGCCGGCCAGTGAGAGGCATGGACGCCTTTTAAAGTCGTCCGCGCGTATCGCAGGCCGATGGGTAAGCGACGGCCCGCCTAACAGCGTGGATTCGCGGGGCTTCGATCTTTCTAAAATCTAATGCTTCACGATCCCCGATCATTGAGGGCGATCCACTAAATCTGGCGTGGTTTTCGTGTTGACGCTACCAGTGGTATGATTAAGATCACAGCCGTCGTTCCCCATCAGCTTTCATGCGTTGCGTCCAATGCGGTTCCCTCAAAGACAAAGTTCTCGATTCCAGATCCTCCAAGGATGGAACGACGATCCGTCGTCGGCGCGAGTGCCTGCAATGCGGCTACCGCTACACGACATACGAGCAGATCGAGCGCACCGAGCTGCGGGTGGTGAAACGCGACGGCACGCGCGAGGCGCTCAACCGCGAGAAGCTGATGAGCGGACTGGTCAAAGCCTGCGAGAAGCGGCCGGTGCCGATGGACCGGCTCGACCGCGCGGTGGAGGAGATTCTAACAGAATTGCACAAGGACCACCTCAGCGAGGTGCCTTCCGCCATCATCGGCACCAAGGTGATGGACAAGCTGCACCAGATCGATCCGGTGGCATACGTGCGTTACGTTTCGGTTTACCGCCAGTTCGACGACGTGAACGAGTTCATTCAGGAGATCCAGTCGCTCTCGAGACGCGCGGCGCGTGATCCGTTCCAGCGCCGCCTGTTCAAGGATTGATTTTCAAAACCCAAGTTCCCCCCGAACCTAACACCGCATTTCCCGCTCCGGCAAAAATTTCCCTCCGTGATTTCACTCATCGGCAACCGCCCAGCCCTTCAGATCGGCCGCTATCAGGTGATCGACTACGACACCGCGTGGCTTGACGACGCACTGCGTCGTGCCGCACGTGCGGCCGACCACGAGGATTTCCCGTTTGTCGGCGACATCCGCAGCGGCATCGAAAAGTATCTCGAAACCAAATGCCCGCTGAAGCTGCTGCATCTGGACGAGCTTTACGACCGGCTGCGCCGGATGCTGGTGAAGATCGGCTGCGAGCGCATCGCCGAGAAACTGGAACCACTGGCACCGCCGGTGACCGTGTCGCTCGTCCACGCCGCGATGGAGGCCGGCAACGGCTTCGAGCTCGCGTTTTTCGCGACCCTGCGCGTCGAACTCAGCGAGCTGCGTCTCGCGGGTGCCGAGGTCATCCGTTTCACAGGGCTGCGCGAGAGCACGTTGATTCTCCGCGGCTGCACGAAGTGGAACAAGCAGTGCGCCAACCTGCATGAGGAAATCGAGGCTTTCCTGCGCAACTGGGAGCGTGACCAGCCTGATGGCGGCCGCGAGTTGGAGCTGTGTGTGGAGAGCGGGAGTTGAGTATCCGCGCCTGATTTCCGGTATCCGGCGTTGACCCGGAAGCTTTGCCGTGCAAGCTCCGCCGCCCGATGATTTCCGTCCAGTCACTGCGCGTTGAATATGGCGCGCGCGTCCTCTTCAACGACCTCTCGTTTTCCGTGCAGCCGCGCGAGCGCATCGCCTTTGCCGGCCACAACGGCGCGGGCAAGTCCACGCTGATGAAGTGCGTGGCAGGCATCGTCAGGCCGAGCGCCGGGCAGATCAGCGCACCCAAGGGCACCCGCGTCGGCTACCTGCCGCAGGAGGGCATCCACGTCAAAGGCCGCACGCTCTGGCAGGAAACGGAATCCGCCTTCGGCGAAACGATGGCCCTCTCCGAGAAGATCGACCGCCTCTCCCACGAGCTCACCAAGCTCGATCCGCGCTCGTCCCCCTACGGCGACCTGCTGGAGGAGATCGGCGAGCTTGAGCTTTTGTTAGACTCCACCGACCCCGCGCGGATGAAGCCGAAGATCGAATCCGTGCTCAAGGGCCTGGGTTTCCAGAGCAAGGATTTCACACGCGATTGCTCCGAGTTCTCCGGTGGCTGGCAGATGCGCATCGCCATGGCGAAACTCTTCCTCCAGGAGCCGGAGGTGCTTTTGTTAGACGAACCGACGAACCACCTCGACATCGGCACCCAGCTCTGGGTGGAGCAATACCTCGTCAACTATCCTGGCGCGATCCTGCTCATCTCCCACGACCGCGCGCTGCTCGACACGCTCTGCACGCGCACCATCGCCTTCTCCAACGGCCGCGCCGAGGAGTATGCGGGGAACTTCTCCTACTTCGAGCGCGAGTCGGTGCTGCGCAAGGAGATCCAGCTCAAGCAGTATGAGGCGCAGCAGCGCGAGATCGGCGAGATCCAGCGGTTCATCGACCGCTTCCGTGCTTCCGCCAACAAGGCGACGCTCGTCCAGTCCCGCATCAAGATGCTGGCCAAGATCGAGCGCATCCCGCAACCGGAGCGCGACGACGCGGTGATGAACTTCAAGTTCCCGCCGCCGCCGAATTCCGGCCAGATGGTGGCGAAACTCGATGGAGTGGCTAAAAGCTACGGCCCGCTCAACGTCTTCAGTGGCTTTGATTTCGAGATCAACAAGGGTGAGAAGTTCGCCATCGTCGGACCGAACGGCGCGGGCAAATCCACCTTCTGCCGTCTCATCACCGGCCAGGAGGAACCGGACGCCGGCACTCATACTTTCGGCCACAAGGTGGCCACTTCGTTCTTTTCCCAGAACCATGCCGACGAGCTCGATCCGGAAAAAACCGTGCTCGAAACCGTCGAGGCCGCCGCTTCCCGCGAGTCGATGCCGCATGCGCGGAACCTGTTAGGCTGCTTCCTGTTCCGCGGTGACGACGTTTTTAAGAAGGTCGGCGTCTTGTCAGGCGGCGAGCGATCGCGCGTGGCGCTGGTCTGCATGTTGCTGCGCCCGGCGAATTTCCTGATCCTCGATGAGCCGACGAACCACCTCGACATGCAGTCGCAGGACGTGCTCCAGCGCGCGCTCATCGATTATCCCGGCAGCGTGATGATCGTTTCCCACAACCGCCAGTTCCTCGACGCGCTCGTCACCAAAACCCTCGAATTCCGCCCCGGCGAGCAGCCGGTGCTCTACGCCGGAAACATCACCTACTATCTCGAAAAGTCCGCCGAGGACGAGGCTAACAGAAAAGGCGAACCCAGGCTTTCCACGCTGGCTCCCGCCGCTGCGGGTGGCGGTTCATCCCGCCAGTCCGTTCCCGGCGTGAACCGCAAGGAACAACGCCGCATCGAGGCCGAGCAGCGCGAGATCCGCTCGAAAGTCCTTAAGCCGCTGGAAACGGAGTTCACCGCACTCGAAACCAAGATCGCCGAACTCGAAGGAGCACAAACCACGCTCACCCAGCAGCTCTCCAGCGAAACCGTCACCAACGACCCCGGCAAGCTGCGCGAAGTCACCAACGCCGTGGACAAGCTCGCGAAGACGCTTGAAGTCAGCTACTCTCGCTGGGGTGCGCTTTCCGAGGAGATCGAACGTTTGCGGAAGAAGCTCGGTATCGAAGGCTGAGCTACGCTTTGCTCAACCTCGCAGAGCACCCTGAGATGTCATAGGACACACCGTGTCCTTCAGCGACCGGCGAGTGCGCGTTTCACCGTTCCGGGATCGATGGCGGCGATCCTCAACAAAGTGCGCGCCGCACCGCTCGGACGGGAGCTTCCTTGTTCCCACTTGTGGAGTGTCTTTGAGCTGATTCCCAGTGCGCGGGAAAATCCAACCTGTGACAGCCCGAGTGCCAGACGAATGACCCGCGGATCCGGATCTGCCGAGACCGGTGGAGCATCCGGCAACTTCTTTCCATGTTTCGACAAATACCCGACCAAGTCCTCCGCAATGTCCTTGAGCTGGGTGAGAACTTCTTCAGGCGTGTTTCCATGGCAGCAATCGCCGGTCAATCCGGGCACCGAACCCAGATAAGCCTGGTCCTCATCGCTCCACCGGACGTGCAGCGGATATCGCGAGGCCAGGAGCGTGCTTGAAGAGGATTTCTTTTTCATAAGTTTGCTTCGTTGATTTTCTCCGCAATGTGCTTTTCGAGATAGGGCTTGGCGTCATCGCCATCCTGGCCCGGAACAATCGCAGGGACCGCCACTCTCGGGTGAACGAATTTTCGGTGGCTGCCCTTGCCGCCCGGGACAAGGGTGAAGCCAGCGTTCCGCAAGTCCCTGACGAGTTGTCGAATCTTCCTCGGCACCCGGAGAAACTACCCAATGGGAGATTTTTTGCAAGCGGAAACCGGGCGCCAGCCTGCGGCGAATCAAGGAGCGAACGCGCCTTCATCCTTGTGGTAACCAACCCTTTTCGATAGCCTGCTCCGCTGAACCCATCGTCTGTTAGTTCAACACCATGAATCCTACCATTGCTACTGACCGTCTGCTTCGTGCCAGGGAAGCCCTCGAAGGACTTTCTGTTGGCGATGCCATCGGGGAGGCGCTGAGTTATCAGTCTTATCGCTGCCGCGAGATCGCTGATTTTTCGGCGTTTCGCGCGGGAACCGTGCGCTACACCGATGATACCGAAATGGCCTTGGCGGTTTACGAGACCTTGGAGAGATTGGGCGGGATTGAGGAAGACGTGATGGCGTGGACATTTTCCAACCGGTATCGGATCGATCCGGATCGGGGATACGGCAAAATGGCACGGCACATCCTGCAGGACATCGGCAACGGCACTCCATGGCGGGATGCATCAAGCAAGGCTTTTGGCGGGGGTTCGTTTGGCAATGGCGCCGCGATGCGTGTGGCGCCCCTCGGTGCCTATTTTGCCGATGATTTGATGGTGGTGCCTGCCATGGCGACCCGCTCCGCGCAGGTCACCCATTATCATCCGGAAGGCATCGCTGGCGCGATTGCCGTCGCGGTGGCGACTGCCGTGGCAAGTAGCCAGAAGGGTCAAACGGCCGAGGATGCCGCCAAAACGATTTGGGATGCGGTCTTGGATTTCACCCCGCAAAGCAGAGTGCGGATTCGTCTCGCGATGGCTCGCACTTTCAAAACCGCTGATGCCATGGATGTCGCCCGAGAGGTTGGCAACGGAGCGGAGATCTCAGCACAGGACACAGTGCCCTTTTGCATTTGGTCTGCCTGTAGGAATCTGGGTTGTTATCGGGAAGCCTTGCTCAGCACCATCGAAGTGGGTGGCGATTGCGATACCAACTGCGCAATTGTCGGCGGCGTGGTTTCAGCCTATTCATCTGCGAGCGACATCCCCGAGGATTGGCTGGCAGCACGTGAGCCGCTCGTCCTGAGAAGCTGACAAATCGCCATGGATGCTTGATTCCCGCTGTGCCACATTTCAAACGATGACCCGAACAAGGAGAAACCCATGATCCGGATCGTGATGTCAAAATGGAATGGACATGAATCCATAGGTGGAGATTCAGGCATGGCGCTGACGCGCATGTTGTGCTCATTCATCTCCATGCTCATGATCCTTGGCCTGCTCATCGTCACTGCGGGGCAAGCGCGGGCAGGATGTTCAGCTTCGCCATTCTGGGCGTCCGAAGTGGTGGTGGTCACGGTTATCGAAACCCCATCAGGAGAATGGACGTTTGGTGCTCCTCCCCAGATATCGGTCGAGGTGGTGGATGTGTTGGCAGGCAAAACCCGGAAAGGTCGTTTGACCGTGGTGTGGGGTCCGGCGCCGCATGACATCGACACGGGTGGTCGGGAAAAGGAATTGGAGGCGTGGCGATCCCGCAGGATGGAGCCTCCGAAGCCGGGGACCAAGTGGATCCTGTGGGGTGAAGCCATCGGCGATCACCTCATGACGACACGTGCTGACGGGCGATTGGTTTGGAGCGAGAAAAATTTTGGTGCGGCGCGGGAAATGATTTCGCAACGCCAAGGAGGCAAAACCCGCAGCGAATTGGAGAAGAAATCGACGCTACCCTCAAATGCACCGGATCCTTCGTTCCCCGCGGACCCGAAGTAGTGAATTGAGGCATTGCCACGAACACCGGCGAAGATCGACTTTGCGCGCAGCTGCGTGATCCGGGCTCCCAGCCCGCACTCGCGTATTTAAATGAACTTGCCGTAAGGTCCGGCGACGCTAGTTTTCCGCAGTTCCCCAAGCACCCATGGCATCCCTACCCGTATTCCTCCAAGTGATCGTGCTGATCGCCGTCGTGCTGACGGTTTTCAACATCATCATTTTCGTCCACGAGCTCGGCCACTTCTGGGCGGCGAAATGGCGTGGCCTGCAGATCGACCGATTCCAGATCTGGTTCGGCAAGCCGATCTGGAGCAAGACCATCAACGGCGTGCAATACGGCCTCGGCTGGATTCCGGCAGGAGGTTTCGTCGCGCTGCCGCAGATGGCCCCGATGGAAGCGCTGGAAGGCGGTGAAAAGCACACCCATCCGCTGCCGGCGATCAGTTGGCTGGACAAAGTGATCGTCGCCTTCGCCGGTCCGCTGTTTTCGATGATGCTGGCGTTGACCGCGGCCGTGGTGGTGTGGCAGGTCGGGAAACCCGCCGACTTTGTTCCATCTCAAGAGGTGGGATATCTGACGCCGGACAGCCCCGCTGGAAAGGCCGGCCTGCATGTGGGTGACAAGATCACCGAGATCAACGGCGTGCCTGTCAATGGCTTCGCCGGATCGCTTGATTCCATCTCCGAACGCATCATCCTCAGCCGCGGCGATACGATCACCTACACCGTCGAGCGTCCAGGGGAGTCCCGTCCGCTGCATCTCACGTCCGGGTTCGAAACCGATAAGACGCAGTGGTTCCAGCGCCGCGGTTTGCGGAAGGTGGGTATCGAGCCCTCCGGGGCCGCCATCATCGGCAAGGTCGCTCCTAACAGCCCGGCCGCCGAAGCGGGGCTCGTCAAAGGCGATCACGTGGTCAGTGTGGATGGAGCCAAGCTCTACAGCCTCGAGCAGTTCTCCCAATATCTGAAGGACCAGAAGTGGAAAACCGTGACGATCAGCGTCGAGTCGGAGGACGGGAAGACCCGCGAGGTGAGCCTCACACCGAAAAAGCCGCTGAAACCCGAAGGAGCCGATCCGATGGTCGGCATCGAGTGGGATTCCAGCGGAGAGGTGGACATCCGCATCGTCCATCCTGAGCCGATCCAGCAGGTGAAGGACAGCCTGCACATGATGTGGATCACCATCACCAGCGTCGTCGCGCGGGATTCCAACATTGGCGTGGATCATTTGAGCGGCCCTGTCGGCATCGCGAAGATGCAGTATCAACTCCTGCAGATGGACGACGGTTGGCGGCGCATCCTGGCCTTCATGGTTCTCTTCAACGTGAACCTCGCCGTGCTGAACATGATGCCCTTCCCGGTGCTCGACGGCGGTCACATCACCCTGGCGGTTCTTGAGAAACTCTTCGGTCGTCCCGTGAAGGCGAAGCCTCTTGAAATCCTTCAGACCGTCTGCGCGTTGCTGCTCATCTCGCTGATGCTCTTTGTGACCAGCAAGGACATCGGCGATGGTTTCGGCCGCGGCGGCAAGAAGCACGAGGAAATCGTTTTCCCCGCAAACTGATCGAAACGCTCCCTCAAGGCGCGAACAGCACCTTCCCCGCGCGTTCCGGCGCATCGAGCCTGGCGAGGGCCGCCAAATGCGCATCCAGCGGAAACGTGAGGTCCACCGGTTGTATGAGTTTTCCGGCCGCCACCCGCGCCGCGAGATCCTGATAGACGGCGCGCACTTCGGCCTCGGGGGCGTTTTCCACCCAGCGGGTGACCCACAGCCCGCGCACGCGGATGTCACGGAAAATGATCAGCCCGTTGGGCATGGTGAGTGGCTTGCGGCCCATCGCGCCATAAGTGATGTGCGTGCCGCTTTCACGCAGCAGTTTCATTAACCGCAGCGCGCTGTCTCCGCCCACCGCGTTGAAGGCGAGCGCCGCGTTGGCTCCGTCCATCGCGGTTTTGGCCGCCTCCATGCCGGGTTCGTCATCCGTGAAAACCTGGTCCGCGCCGAGTTCACGGAGTTCTGCGATCTGTTCCGCGCGACGGACGAAGGAAACCGTGCGGATGCCGAGATCACGCGCAAGCTGGATGACGCAGCGGCCGACCGCCGAATTGCCGAGATTCTGCACGATCCAGTCGCCTGCTGTTAGGTTTTCGAAGCCGTGAAGCAGTTGCCAGGCGGTTGCCGGGTTCACCTTGAGCATCGCCGCCTGCAGCGGGTCGATGCCGGGTGGGAGCTTGAACAACGCCGCCGCCGGGACGGTGGTGTGGGTGGCCCAGGTGGACGCGCGGCGCAGGAACATGACGGTTTCGCCCGGCTTGAAATCATCCGCCGCACTCGCCTCGACGACGCCGCAGCCTTCGATGCCCGGCACCGCGGGCAACTCGGGCTTCACGCCGTAGGTTCCCTCGATCGTGTTAAGGTCCGCCGGATTGATGGGGGCCGCGAGGATTTTCACCAGCACCTCGCCCGCCTCCGGTGGCCGCGGGGAAAACGCCGCCAGCTCCAACACTTCCGAGGGTCTCCCGGTCTGACGGAACAACAGCTGGCTGGTTTGCGAAGCATCGGTACTCATGCCGCCAACCTGCCGCAGGGAATGCCGCGCGCCAAGCCGTAAGAACCAAGCCGCTCACGCAACCACCGGCGGCCCGAAGCCATTCCGGTAACTGCGGCGGACAATGGTCTTCGTGGCCTCCTCATTGTTGCTGAAAGAAAGCGACGGCTTGTCCCAGCGCAGTTCCACACCGGGGAAGCGCGTGGCCTTGACGGCGAGTTGCGTGGCCTCCGTCATGCGAATGGCGTCCTTGAAGGGGGTGCTCAGCTCGGTCTTCACGCCTATGCAGTTGTCCACCCACGCGTGCCAGTGGTTCATCTTCGGAAACTCCGGCAGACCCGGCATTTTGAGCCCGGAACTCATCATACCGTCGCGCCAGATTTCCAGGCGTCCCTCCGCCGTCAGGCACATCACGCCGCCTTCGCAGACGATTACCGTCATGTTTTTGTCCGGGAAATTTCCGGCGGGCAGTCCAAGCGCGGCGCGAGAGGGAGCTTGCGCTGAGTCGCTGTAATGGATGACGAAGCGGTTTCTAACAAACCTGTCGGAGGTCACCGCGTAGGTGAGCGTCGAATGGCACGGATGGTTGTGGAACCTCGGGTCCGGAGATTCCACGCAGTGGGTCTGCACGGCGACGGGCGACATCAGTTCGCGGTAGGCGAGGAAGAGCACGTCGAGCACATGGCAACCCCAGTCGCCCATGCCATTGCTGCCGTATTCCCACCACGAGCGCCAGACGACCGGCGCGATGCCATCGTGATA
>CANBTO010000001.1 GCA_947372405.1 Verrucomicrobiaceae bacterium | reverse complement strand
AGAGCATCCGGGCCGCAGTGGGTGGCGAGGTGGAGTTTCTCTCCGTCATCGACGATGAGCAGGGCGGGGCCGGCGAAATTCTTTTTCTTGAGGCCGTTCTGGAGTTCCTGGAGCAACGAGGCGTCCGACTCGAAGGAGACGATGATCGGTTCGCCCTTGGCGATGAGTTCTGATAGAGCCTCGTCAGCGAGTTTGGCGGCCTGGGATGACTGGATCTTTTTGATGCGCTTCTCGGCCTCGATGGCGGCCTGCTGGGTTTCCTCCAGCGTGCGCTGGGCGTGGGCTAAGGTGGCGTTGATCTGGGAAATGTCGGCGCGCTCGGCGAGCATGGCTCCCATGATGTGCGGGAAGTCGTTCACCGTGACGGCGGCCTCGCCCAGCGAGGTGAGTTTTTCATTGGCGGCGTGCAGTTTGGCACGCGCGGTCTTGAGCTCGTGGTCCCATTTTTCGACCGACTCGTTCAGATAGGCCCAGGCGGCATCGCCGCAGACGGCTTCGATGCGGCGGACGCCTGAGGCGATGGCACCTTCGCTCTTGATCTTGAACAGGCCGATCTCGCCGGTGCGGCGGACGTGGGTGCCGCCGCAGAGTTCCTGCGAGTAGCCGTCGAGTTTGTTAGACGAGCCGCCGATCTGGACGACGCGCACGATGTCGCCGTACTTGTCGCCGAAGAACTGCATGATGTCCGCGCGGCCCTTGATGTCGGCGTGTTTGACTTCAGTCCATGAAACCGGGTCGTCGGCCTTGATGGCGGCGTTGACTTTTTCCTCCATCGCGGCGATTTGCTCCGCGGTGACGGCGGCGCTGTTGAAGTCGAAGCGCAGACGGTTTTCATCGACCGATGATCCTTGCTGCGCGGCGTCTTTGGAGACGACTTCGTGCAGCGCCCAGTGGAGAAGATGCGTGGCGGTGTGGTGGGCTTCGATCGGGCGGCGGCGCTTTTCGTCGAGAGTGAGGGTGACTTGGGTGCCGGGTTGGATTGATGATTGTTGATTGTTGATTTCTGATTTTTGAATGATCAGAGCGCGGGCTTTTCCGATTTGTTGGACGCCGGTGATCAGAAGACTGGGACTGGTAGTCCCAGCCACTTCAAGAATGCCGGTGTCGCCGGATTGGCCGCCCATCTCGGCGTAGAAGACGGTCTTGTCGGTGATGACGAAGAGCGCGTCTTCCTGCGGATGGATCTCGAGGATGGTGGCTTCAACGGTGTCATTCTCGAAGCCGGTGAATTCGGTGACGGCTTCGGTGGAGATGTCGAGGGCGCGGACGACGGTGGATTTTTGCGCGGCGCGGGCACGCTCACGTTGTTCTTCCATGAGTGCATTGAAGGCAACGAGATCAACTTCGAATCCAAGTTCGGCAGCGAGAAGCTCGGTTAGGTCGATCGGAAATCCATAGGTGTCGTATAATTTGAAAGCTGAGTCGCCGCTGATAGCCGGTGTGACTTTCAAGTATTCCCTCCATGAAGCTTTAAAGTCCTCGAATCCGCCATCGTAAACAGTTTCTTTTGAGATGGAATCTATTAGGCTAATGGAGCGATATTCGTATTCCTCAGGCATGCGTTCGGCGTAGAAGTTAGTCCCGCTAACGTGCAATAGTCCTGATGCCTTAGCGGCCTTCGTAACTGCTTCCATGCTCACGATTCCAGAGAAAAGTCGGAGTCCTCGATCCAGCGTCTGGTTGAAGCTGGATTCCTCCTGCTCAAGAGTCTGCCGAACCACGTCCTGACGGCTTTTCAGCTCAGGGAAAACTCCACCCATCTCCGCGACCAGCGTTTGCACCAGCGCGCCGAAAAACGGCTTGTCTCCGGAGAAACCAAGCTGCCTTCCGTATCTAACCGCGCGGCGCAGGATACGGCGCAGCACATAGTTTCTGCCGTTGTTGCCGGGCATGATGCCGTCGGCGATGGAGAATGATAGAGTCCGCAGGTGGTCGGCGATGACACGGAAGGCGATGGCGGTTTTCATTTCCTCGGTGAAGAGGGAGCGGTCGGCACCGAGTTCGGGGTAGATGTTGACGTAGGTTTTTCCGCTGAGTTCCTCGAGTTTGCGGAAGAGCGGTTGGAAGACGTCGGTGGCGTAGTTGCTGGGCTTGATCGAGAAGTCGGTGAAGCCCTTGGTGTTCTGGATGATCGAGCAGGCGCGCTCGAAGCCCATGCCGGTATCGACGTGTTTGGCGGGGAGCTCGCGGAAGGTGCCGTCGGCTTCGGCGTTGTACTGGATGAAGACGAGGTTCCAGATTTCGATGCAGAGGTCGGAGTCGTTGTTGACGAGCTTGCCCTGGGAGTCGCCTTCGGGTGTGAGATCGACGTGGAGTTCGGAGCAGGGGCCGCAGGGGCCGGTCTCGCCCATCATCCAGAAGTTGTCCTTCACGTTGCCGTTGACGATCTGGATGGCGGGATCGCAGCCCTTGGAGCGGAAGAGCGCGGCCCAGAGGTCCCATGCTTCCTGGTCGAACTCACCGGGATCGCCGGGTTTCGGGGCATAGACGGAAGCGTAGAGTCGGTGGGCGGGGAAGCCCCAGCGCTCGACGACGAGTTCCCAGGCCCACGAGATGGCTTCCTTCTTGAAATAGTTTCCGAACGACCAGTTCCCTAACATTTCGAAAAACGTGTGGTGGTAGGTGTCGTAGCCGACATCTTCGAGGTCGTTGTGTTTGCCACCGGCGCGGATGCACTTCTGGGTGTCGGCCGCGCGCGGTGGATCGTAGGGGGCTTTTTCGACGCCGAGGAAATAGGGGACGAACGGGTTCATCCCGGCGTTCGTGAACAGCAGGCCCGGCGACTGCGGGAGCAGCGAGGCGGAGGGCACGATGGTATGCTGTTTCTCGCGGAAAAAATCGAGGAAGCTTTGGCGGATCTCGGCGGCGGTCATGGCGGGCCGGGAGGATGCGCGAAGCCCGGGGCGGAAGTAAAGCCCGGTGGAGCGGTGAATCAGGGGGCGGGGGCCGGGGCTGGCGCGGAGGTCTTGGGTGCGAGGAGGTTTTTGAATTCATCGCCCCAGGCGCGGGCGGAGTGGCTGTCGAGGTGCTTCTCGATGTGGGCGAGCATGCGTTTCGCGGCTCCGGTTTCATCGCCGTTTCGGAAGAGGTCCGTTTCCTTTTGCCATTCGAGTTCCGGCACGGTCTCGGTGACGAATTTCTCGAATTCCGGCGATTTCGGGTCTGGTGGTCCTTTACCCGGGCCGCCGCGGCCGGACCATGCCTCGAATTTGATCACTTCCTGCTGGATCCGTTTGTTCCATGCGGCGCGCAGCGCCTCGATCTGCGAGGGCGAGTGGAGCGGAGGGAAAATGACCTGGCTGTATACGCGATCAAGCTGCATCGGTGAGGACGGGAGTTTGGCTTTGTCCGGCAGGACGATCTCATAGGTCCTGGCGAAAACCGAGGATGTCACCGCCTGGTTGAGGGTTTGTTCCTGGCCCTGCAATCTAACAGCAGCGCCGAACAACTCGTCGAGAACGGAGCGGGCCTCGTTGCCGATGGCCGCCATGTCCGCTTTATCCGAGCACGAGCGCAGCGTGAGGACGAGCCAGCGGAGTTGGATTCGCAGGGCTTCATGGAAAGAGGGATCCTTCAACTTGTCGGCCTCCTTGTGTTTCCACTCGCGGAATTCCGAAGGCTTCTTGTCCTCGAAGTTCAGTTTCCCGATGCATTTCAGATAGAGCTCCATGATCGCGTCTTCGCTGCCCAGCGCCTCCGTGTATGCGGCCATGGCCAGGCGGAACCTGGCGTCCACTTTGGAGTTCGCGGTTTCACGCACCTTTTCCAGGTTGTCCAGCAGTGCCTCTCGATCCGAGGAGGAGAGGGGTTCGGTGTGCGCGCGGGAGAGGCCGAGCGCGAGGCAGACGAGGATGGGCAGGCATCGCATGCGGCAGGTCATCGCAAATCCAGCGGGCCGGGCCAAGAAGGAAGCGCGGGGAAATCCAGCACGCCGTTGCGTGTGGTTTCCGGGCTTGGAAATCCACGCGAACGGGAGCATCCTGCACGGCGTCACCCACCCTGTCACATGAATCCTGCTTTCCGCCGCCTGCTGGCTCTCGCAGCCGTTTTTTTCACCGCCTTCATCGCCGTGTCCGCGATGCGCACTTTCCGTGCGGGTGGAAGCTGGCGTGATCTCATTCCCGGTTTTTCCAAGAACAAGGAGCAGTTCCGCCCGGAGAAATTCACCCTTCCGGAGAAACCACCGCTCGACCTGGGCGAAGTCGAGCTGCTCACCCGCCTCAACGACGAATATGCCAGCCTCACCAAGGCCGTGGTGCCTTCCGTGGTCAGTATCGATACCGCTGGCATCCGCACCGAGCGCCTGCTCGATGTCTGGGGCCGCACCAGCATCCGCCGTTATCCCACCCAGGGGCAGGGCTCAGGCGTGATCGTCACCAAGGAGGGCCACGTCGTGACCAACCACCACGTCATCGCCGGCCAGCAGCAGATCCAGGTGACGCTCCACGGCGGCAAGACTCATCCCGCGCACCTGATCGGCGAGGACACGCTGTTAGACATCGCGGTGCTCAAGATCGATTCGAACGAGACCTTCACCCCGCTCAAGCTGGGGGACTCCACGCAGGCCCAGGTCGGCCAGATGGTATTCGCGGTCGGCAATCCCTTCGGCCTCGGCGAGACAGTGACGCAGGGCATCATATCCGCCAAGGAACGCTCGCTTTCAGACAACCAGCGCGATCTTTTCCAGACGGACGCGGCCATCAACCCGGGAAATTCCGGTGGCCCGCTCGTCAATCTGCGCGGCGAGATCATCGGAATCAATGTCGCGATTTTTTCCCAGGACAAGGAGAACCCGGGCTTTCAAGGCGTGGGCTTCTCGATTCCGTCAAACGACGTGAAGGACGCCTTGTTCCAGATTCTTGATCGCGGCAGGCCGATCCGTGGATTCCTCGGCGTCCAGATGCGTGACCTCGATCCGGCCGTGCGCTCGGCTTTGGGATACGACGGGGAAAACGGCTCCGCGGTCTTTGGTGTGTCTCCGGGATCGCCCGCCCAATCCGCCGGACTCAAACCATGGGATGTGATCGTGAATTTCAACGGCGAGCTCATCCGGTCCGCCACCCAGTTGTTCACGCTCGTCCAAGCCACCCACGTCGGTGACGCTGTAAAGATCGAAGTCTGGCGCAAGGGCAAGATCGTCGAACTCAAAGCGATCATCACCGAAAGCGGCGAGGCCGCCCAAGCGGGTAAGGAGCCAGCCGTCCAAGGCCGCACGCGGGATCCCGAGGAAGTCCTGCAGGCCATCGGCGTCGATGTCCGGGATCTCTCGGTTGCCGAGCGCATGCAGGGTTTCCGCGGAGTGGTGGCCACCGGAGTCGCGGGCAATGGACTCGCCGCAGGAAAAATCCAACCGGGTGACCTGATCATCGCCGTGAACAACGCGCGTATCAGCGGGGCGAGCGAGTTTTTCCTGCACCTCGCATCCTCCGCAGCCGTGCAGGACACCACCGTTCTCCTCATCCGCGAGGGCAAGTCCCTGCGCGTCATCCTTCCCGCCCTGCCGCGCAAGGAATGACACGCATCGCTTGAAACCACGCCATCCTATCCCACGTTATCCTTCGTCATGCAGCGCTCCAAGCTTCCCCACTTCTTTCTCGGTCTTGCCGCCCTGCTCACCTTGTCCGCAATCGTGATCCTGCTTACGCGGCCCGGTGTCAAACCTGCGGAGCCTCCTCCTCCTGTCACCGCCACCGTTGTGAAGGATCCTCAACCTCCGGTGGAAACCAAGCGTCCGGATGATGTCCCCGTTCCCAAGGATCCGGAAACCATCCTCAAGAATCCAGGTGTCGGTCTCGCCGCGGCAGACCCGGCCGAACTCGCCAACCGCATCGCCAAGGCTCTAACAGCCGGCGACCTCGCATCCTTGGCACGGCTTCTCGGGAAAGACGCTCTCGATTCCGAAACCGCGGAGCGCCTCAAAGCCCTCATCGCCGCCCATCCAAAAATCCGCGGCATCCGCGAGGTCGGCGAACTCGAACTCAACAACAAGACCCGCTGGGCGCTCGAATTCGAAGGCATGGAACCCGGCCGCGACCGCATCTTCCTCGACTTCAAACGCGACGGCCAGAAATGGTCCATCGACAAGATCATCCTGCCGCCCTCGCCTGACGAACCCATCCCCAAGGCGGTGCTCGCTGATTCACTCGGCGTGGCCGATGCTTTCCTCCAGGCCGTGCTCAAGCAGGACTTCGAGTTCGCCCGCGCCTTCGTTGATCCCTCCACGGTCTCGGACGCGAAGATCGCCGCCCTGTGCATCCTCTTCGAGGAAGGCGAATACCGCATGCGCAAGTCCAAGCCGCTGCGCGCCATGTTCCAGCATCAGGACACGGTCGGCTACCTCGCCAACATCGAAACCGCGGATGGCAAACAAACCGCACAGTTCTCCCTCAATCTCAAACAACCGCCCGCTCCCGGCAACTGGCGCGTTTCCGAAATCAACCTCGACCAACTCATCGCCGACTACGCCCGCCGCGTCGCCGGTGGCGATGTCTATTACTCCCCGCTCGTCAAGAATCCCGCCGGCGGCGACACGCTCGCGCTCTATTTCGAGTTCGACGAGGACCTGATCAACGCCCGCACCCGCCGCCAGCTTGAAATCGTCTCCCTCATCCTCCGCTCGGATCCCGGCAAGAAAATCACCCTCAGCGGCCACACCGACTCGCTCGGCTCCGAGGACTACAACCGCAGCCTCTCGCTGCGCCGCGCCGATGTCGTGCGTGACTTCCTCGCCAAGGCCGGCGTCTCGCCCTCGCAGATCATCACCCTCGCCAAAGGCGCCACGCAGCCGCGCCGCCCCAACGTCACCGAGTCCGGCCAGGACAACCCCGAAGGCCGCCGGGCAAACCGCAGGACCGAGATCTATCTGGATTTCTAACAAGCGGAGAATCGTCGTCAGTGCGACGAAATCATGAGTTTTCTCGTTGGTTCATCCGCAGAGACAAAGTCGCGAACAAAGCGATCGATTGCTTCAGGGGTAATCAAATTCAAGGCATCAGGCGACTCGCCCAAGCAATAGGAAGCCGGGGCGCGGCTGCAAGCATTGATCGTACAATCCATCCGATGTGAAACAGTCGATAAGCGCCGCCATCCATCCACTGTGGGAATCTTCTGCCTCTCAGCGGATTCCGAAGCCCAGGTCGGACGAACCTTCCACTCGGTGTTGAAGACAAAAGAGTGCCGCGTTCTCGATCGAATGGCTCCTGTCATTGCATTCACCTCGATGTATTCGTCAGAGGAACTCGTAAGGAATAGAATCGCCCCTGCGACCACCAAGCCGACGACTAGATTCAAAACTAACTTCCCCGTCTTCCGCCATTTCGATGGGTTCATACTCATGGCTCGTGGAAGTATGGATCACTTCGAATCCTGAGTCACTTCCACCTTCCCAGCCTTCAGGATCAGCACGGCACCTCGCTCGACATAGGACTTCAAGATGATCGAACCCGAGATCTTCACTTCTTTTCCGTCAATGGATGCCGAGTCCTTGATGGCCGACATGTCCACTTCCAGCACGGCTTTCCCCTTACCAGTCGAATAGGTCAGCCGCCAACCGGTCGTCTCTCCTCCGATGGCCATCATGCCCCCGTTCAGCTTGCCGGTGAGCGCCACTTTTTCGCCTTCCTTGATCACCGGAGCGGGGGAGTCCGCAAGCATCTCCGGCTGCAACAAATCACGATCTGAACGGATGCCCTTACCGGCGTCCTGCGCCATTTCAAGCGAGCAAGTCAGCGCGACGGTGACGAGGGTCATGATTCCTGCCGGACATGGAAGCGCGGTCTTCATGGATGCAAAGCTAAGGACGGTCCCCGACAGTGTCAACCTGCAGACCATCGTGTCAGCGCGCAGACCGGAAACACTCTTTCTCGTTCGGCGGCGGACCTCTTCCATGACAACGGGACACGCCTGAATGGCGCGGGATTAAGGCTGTTTTCTTGATCTGCGCCGGGGTGAGGCTTTCGAAATCAAGGTAGGGCGAACCGGCCCGGAATGGAGCGGAGCGACATGGACACGAGCGAACGCGATGTACCCCGCAGGGGGAACGCCGGAAGGCGGGATCAAAGCCGTAGATTCCGCCTCCGGCGGCCAAGTCGGCTCCGCGAGGCCGCGTCGCCCTACCGTTCTTGGATGACGGACCGGTTTCAATTGAATCGCACGAAATCATGCTTAATCCCGTGCCATTCGGGACAGGCCTCTTATTTAGATAAGCGGAGCCAAAGAGCTCGCCTTGCCCGTATGCGATCAGAGACTTCATAGAAAGCCTATGGATGTCCGACTTTCACAAAATCTGTCTGGTTTTGAACCCCGTCCTCCACACCCACTTGAATAAACTTGGCAAGGCGGTCCGGAAAGGTAGGTTCAGAATGATTCATGTGAAGCGATGAACGCTGTCAGCCACATACCATTCACCACGGAATCACGCCACTTCCGTCCTGTTACTGTCTATGGCACCGGTGAAGCAAGACGCCACTTTCTTTTCCCGAGCCCGGACTAACAGCTTTGTCGCCGGTCCGCCAATCACGGATAAATTTCCAACATCCAGCCAAGCCGTGCAGCGCTTCTTCCGGACAGGCATGAAAATTGCGGCTTTCCACACGTTGATCGCGTGGATTTCGATCCATGGGCCGCTTTCCGCGGCCACGGTCAACTCGTTGTGGAGCAGTGCGGTGGCGGGGGCCTGGAACTCCGCCACGAACTGGACGCCCCAGCAGATTCCAAACAACGGCTCCAACATCTACAATGTAACGCTTGGAGGCCTTGCGGCGAATGGTCCATCAACCAGCACCGCCGTCACCATCAGCTCCCTCAATGTGCCGAGCCCGTCCTCACTTGCCGTGGGCGCCACATTTGGTTCGGCTTCAACGACACTTGGCGTTGCTCCAATCCCCTCGCAGGACGATGGCGGGATCGCCGTCAACTCCGGTGTCGTCGCATCACTCGGCAAGCTTGCGAATTTCTCCGGAACAACGCTGACCGGCGGCAGCTATGATATTTCCGGCACAGTGAAATTCAACGACGCCAACATCACGGTCAACGCGGCGACAATCGTCCTGCAGCCCGGCGGCCAGATTCTGAACCAGACCAACAGCGCGAACGGACTGGCGAATTTCACCACCATCGCCAGCACCGGCCTTCTGGACATCAGCGACCGCACCTACACCGTTCCAGGCAACTTCACCAACAACGGCTCGATTCTCGTAGAGGCATGGAGCACTGCCACGGCATTGACCGTTCCAACCGGCTCAACCCTTTCAAACCTTGCAGGCAACACACTCACCGGCGGCAGTTACTACATCGCAACCTACACCAACAATAACACTTCGCGGCTCATCATTCCGTCCGCGAACATAGCGACCCTCGCGGCCGACGTCCAGTTGGTGGGCGTGAAATCCGGAATTCTGGACCAATCGGGCACGGATGCACTCAACGGCAGGCTGGGCACCGTGGCGGCGTCGGGCTCGCTTTCCCTGACAGGACACAGCATGACCACCGCGGCAAGCTTCACCAACAACGGTTATGTCGAAGTGCTGCCGGATTACAATGGTGCTTCCACCGTAACCTCCACCCTGACTGTTCCAACGACGCTTGCCAACTACAGCGCCGCCACCAACACCCTGACCGGCGGCACGTTCCTGATCAGCGACGCCTGCAAGATCCGTTTCCCCGGGGCGAACATCATCAACAATTCCGCAGATCTAACGATCGAGGGAAGCGGATTGATCGTCAACTCGTCAACGAACGCCAGCGGCCTGGCCAACATCGCGTCGAATCGCAGCGCAGGCAGCCTGCACATCGCGGGTTCGTCGTTCACTACGGCGGGAGGTTTCAACAATGCCGGAACTTTTTCGGTGGACGGATACTATGGCACGACGCTTTTCCGAATCCGTGGCAGCTTCACCAACAACAACGTCATCAGGGTCAATGCCTTCGCCGGCGGGAACGATGCTACATTGCAGGTGGACACGACCGGTGCCCTGACCAATCTTTCCGGAACGACACTTGCAGGAGGAATCTGGGAACTGACGGCGGAGACCGGGATGAACTCGCGTCTACTGATTCCGGGAGGAAATATAATAACAAACGCCGCGACCATTCTGCTTGATGGCCCGCTCGCCGCGATTCTGGACACCGCCACTGGAGCCAACAAGTTGGCCGGTCTCACCACCAACGCGGCGGCCGGGAGCTTCACCATCACCAACGGCCGCGATTTTTCGATCGCCAGCAATTTTTCCAACGCGGGAACGGTCACCATCGGCGCGGGTAGCACCTTCTCCGTCACCGGTGGAAACACCTACTCTGGCAGCGGTTCGACAGTTCTGGCCGGCGGCACGCTCAGCGCGGCGAGCGTGTCGGTAAACGGAGGGCAAATCAAAGGTAGCGGCAGCATCGTCGGCAATGTCACGACTTCCGGCACCACGCTGTTTGCGAACATCCGCGGATTGACCCCCGGGGCGGGCGACGGGCAGTATGACCAGATCAATGTGACCGGAAACGCTGTTCTCGGGGGGACCTTGAGCGTCAGTCTGGCCGGTGGGGTTGCAGCCACTTTGCTGCCATCAAGCGTGCTGACCATCCTGACCACTTCCGGGACGCTGACGGGATCGTTTGTAAACGTGCAGAACGGAGGCCGGATCACCACGAGCGATCGCGCCGGTTCGTTTTTCGTGAACATAACGGGCGGTTCCATCACGCTGCGGGATTTCTATCCGACGCTGGGTTTCAGCGCATGGAAGGCGACGCCCGGTTTGTTCTCCGCGGCGGAACTTGCAGATCCAAACTTCAACCTCGCTGATCCCGACGGTGACGGGTTGTGCAATCTGACGGAATACAGTCTGAACCGACAGCCTCATGCGGCGGATTCGGGTGGTGCCATACAGGTTGAGACGGTCACCATCAGTCGCAACAAATTCATAAGCCTGACGTTCACCCGGTCCAAGGGCGCGTCTGATATCAATTACCAAGTCGAGGTGTCCGGTGATTTGAAAACCTGGAACTCAGGTGCTGCGGCCACGACATTTTATAGCAGGACCGATCAAGGAGCCACCGAACTCATCCGATGGCGCGACAACACGCCCATGTCATCATCCTCCAGTCGCTTCATCCGGCTCAAGCTGGCAGGGCCCTAGATTCCGACATGCCATGACAGCCACCCGGAAGCGTCGCCTCATACCGGCGATTTTCCAAAACGACTGCAACAGCCTTTTGGCATGCGGAAAGCTTGCGGCGGGTGTTGGTGCTGTGATTTCCGGGATCTTTACAAATTCTTAACAAAAAACGCGCGGATCTCATTCTCCCTTTACAATGTTGATGTTGATGTTGGTCAAACCCCGTCATGAGCCGATTCACTCTCTTCCCCACAGACGCCATCATGAACCCGCAAGGAGTTGGCAAGCGGATACTCCTTTCACCCGATACCGATCCGACCATATGGGGGCTCTGAGCTTGCCATTCGCAGGTTGATTTTCAACATCAGACCAAGTGGTCCGTCGAGTTTCAACAATCCGCGCCGCATGAATCCCCCATCAAGCGAACCATTTGCAGCGAAACCGGACGGGTCGGCAGCAGGGCTGGATCTCGCCCGCATGCTGCCATCTCGCTCGCAAATCATGTCGCCCCGACGCCCGAACGACGGCGTGCATGGCAACGATGCCCAGTTTGAAGGGAAAGCTCCGGCTGCAGAGACTGGCAAGGTCGATACCGCCGCAGCGGGCGTTGTTCCGGTTGGTAGGCCGCGCGTCACCGTGGCCGGCAAGGTTTTCCGCCAGGGGGAGGACCAGTTGAACATTCGCGGAGTGACATACGGGCCGTTCGCTCCGAATGCAGCCGGTGAGCCGTTTTCGGAACCCTCTGTCGTGGCGGCTGACTTCGCCAAAATGCGCGCCGCATCCATCAACTCCGTCCGCATCTACAACCCGCCGCCCCGGTGGTTGCTCGATCTTGCAGACGAGCACGGCCTGTTAGCCATGATGGAGATCCCTTGTCCGAAACATCTGGATTTCCTCGAAAGCGAAACCACGCGCCGCGAGGCGAGGGAGCGGGTGGCGAAGGCGGTGCGCGAAACGCAGGGCCGTGCCGCCATTCTCGGTTGTTGCATCGGCAACGAGATCAGCGCCGAGATCGTCCGCTGGTACGGAGCGAAGAGGATCGAACGCTTCATCGCCGAGCTGGCGGACGTCTCCAGGCAGGCGGACCCTGAAATGCTGGTCACCTACGCCAGCTATCCGCCCACCGAATATCTCGAACTGCCATTCCTGGATTTCAGCACGTTCAACGTCTATCTCCACGACCGCGCGACGTTTCACCGATACCTGCTGCGTCTCGCGAATCTCCATGTGGACCGCCCGCTCCTGTTAGGAGAACTCGGCATGGACACGATCCGCCACAGCGAGGAGGAGCAGGCGGATTTCCTCGGCGGACATCTGGCTGAAACCGCGCTGACCGGTCTTGCCGGCGCATTCGTGTTTTCCTGGACGGATGATTGGTATGTCCACAACTGGCAGATCGACGACTGGGCATTCGGGCTCACCCGCTGCGATCGTTCACCGAAAAAGTCCCTGGCCGCAGTCGCCGGGGTTTTCAGCCAGCCGCCCGCTACGCAACTGCCGCGCACACCGCGGGTTTCGGTCGTTGTCTGTTCCTACAATGGCGGGCGCACCCTTGATCAATGTCTTCGCTCGCTAGGCGCGCTCGCCTATCCGGATTACGAGGTGATCCTCGTGGATGACGGCTCAACGGATGACACGCCCGAGATCGCAGCGCGTTTTCCGGAAGTGAAGACCCTCCGCCAGCGCAACGAAGGTTTAAGCGTCGCACGCAATGTGGGCATGCACGCGGCCACCGGCGAGATCGTCGCCTACACCGACTCGGATTGTTTCGCCGACGCCGACTGGCTCACCGCGCTGGTGCATCAATTGGAAACGAGCGGCGCGGATGCGGTCGGTGGACCGAATCTAACACCCGAGGACGGCTGGCTTGCCGGCTGTGTCGCCTGTTCGCCGGGCCAGCCAAGCCACGTGCTCGAAACCGACACGAAGGCCGAGCACATTCCCGGTTGCAACATGGCGTTTCGCCGGGAGGCGCTGCTCGCCGTCAGCGGATTCGACCCGCAGTTCCGCAAGGCGGGCGATGACGTGGATCTTTGCTGGCGCCTGATGGAGGCGGGATATTGGATCACCTTCGCGCCCGGCGCGCTGGTGTGGCACCACCGGCGGCAGGGACCCCGCGCCTACTTCAAACAACAGGCCGGCTATGGCGAGGCCGAAGCACTGCTCGCGAAGAAGCATCCCGAGCGGTTCAATCTGCTAGGCTCGGGCATCTGGCGCGGCGTGATGTATGGCGGCGGCCTGGTAGGCCTGCGCTTCGGACGGAAACACATTCACGGCGGCGTGTTCGGACTTGGCCTGTTCCAGACACTCTATCAGCCCGCGCCCGCGCATTGGGCGATGATTCCAAGCACCATCGAATGGCATTTCCTCACGATGCTGATGTGGGCAGGCGCGGCGTTCGGATTGGCCACGCGCAATGAGGCCGTTGTGATGACCCTGCTGATCCCGCTCATCGCAGGACTGCAGGCGGCACAGGCCCAGCCGGCTAAGAAGCATGACTGCGTCGCCTCGCGCCTGGTCATCGCCTGGTTGTGCTGGCTGCAACCCCTCGTTCGCGCCTGCCAGCGGTATCGCACACGCTTCGGATCGCCTGCGGTGAAGCATTTGGGCACGGAAAAGACCGAACCGTGGCTCGGTCCTTTGAAACGTTACATCACGCTCTCGGGCGTGGAGCGAGGCGACTTCATATACTCAGCGATGGACGAGCTTTATCGCCGCGGACATCATCCGCAGCTGGACACCGGATGGTCACATTGGGATCTGGAAGTCAGTTGCGCCCACGGAGTGAAGCTCCAGGTCCGTACGGTGCAGGAGCGTTACGCTGGAAACTCCGCACAGATCGCCGTCGGGTTCCGCCTGCGCTGCGGCACATTTCTCAAAGTGCTGCCGCTTGCCGCTGCAGGCATCGCGCTGGTGACGCTGGCGGTCGACGGATATCATTTGCATGCGGGCGGAGTCATCGGCTATCTAAGTGCGGGATTGCTGTTAGGATTCGGGGCCTGGCTCCACCACCATGGCAAAGCTTCCGCCGCACGGGCCGCCGCCGTGATTGATGAAACGGCAACAGCCCTTGGCATGACGCCCTTTACACCGGAGACGGAAAACCCCGAGACCTCGCAGTGAATAAAATCCGCCGCCTTCTGCCTTACATCTGGCCTCACCGAGCGGGACTCGTGGTGGTGGTGGTGACCATGACCGTCGAAGTCGGGCTCGCGGTGCTGCAACCGTGGCCGATGAAAGTGCTGGTGGACAACGTGCTCGGCAAGCAACCGTTGCCCGAAACCGCCACCGCCGTCTTGGCTTGGCTGCCCAACGCCGGCACCCCGCACGGCCTCGTCGCGTGGATTGCGTTTGCCACGGTTTTGTTGTTTCTTGGCCATTCCGCGCTGCAGATGCTCAGCACCACTGCATTTGTCGGCATCGGTCAACGGATGGTCTATGGCCTGGGTGCCGATCTCTACTGGCACCTGAAGCGCATGTCGCTGCGTTTCCACGGCAAGCAGCAGGTTGCCGATCTGGTCGCCCGCGTCACGGTGGACACCTACTGCGTGCAGACACTCGTCACCAGCACGATTTTTCCCGTTCTGCAGTCGGGTCTAACGTTGGTTTGCGTCTTCGGCATCATGTGGAAACTGGATTCACAAATGGCGATCCTGTCACTCGCCATCGTACCACTGCTCGCGCTCATCATCGGTGGCTTCAGCAAGGTGATGGAAGAGTCCGCCCGTCTCCGCAGTGATCTCGAAACCCACCTCATGGTGCTGGTGGAACAAACGCTGACCGCCATTCCCGCCGTGCAGGCATTCACCCGCGAGCGGATCGAGCAGGATCGTTTCCGCCAGGCCGCCGAGGAGTCCGTCCGGGCGCACCGCGCTTCGACCATGGTGGACATGAAGTTCAAACTCCTCGTCGGATTGCTCACCGCGCTCAGTACGGCGGGCATCGTCTGGCTCGGGGCCACGCGCGTGCTCGACGGCCGCATGACCGTAGGCGCCATCCTCGTTTTCCTCGCTTACCTCGCCTCACTTTACGAGCCCATCAACACGATGGTCTATACCGCCTCGACCCTGCAGACGCTGAGTGCCAACGCCGCCCGCGTGCTTGAAATGTTAGACCAACCGGCCGACGTCGTCGAGTCACCCACGGCACGCGAAGTGAAGCTGGCAGGTCACGTCCGCTATGAAAACGTCGGCTTCGCTTATGAGTCCGAGCGGCCCATCCTGATTGGCATCCATCTTGAAGCGAACCCCGGCGAGGTCATCGCCATCGTCGGGCCCACCGGTGCGGGCAAGACGACCCTCCTCAGCCTGCTGGTGCGGTTCTTCGATCCGGATTCCGGCCGCATCACTCTGGATGGCCATGATCTTCGCGAGTTGAAAATCGATTCGCTGCGCCGCCAGATCGCACTGGTGTTGCAGGAGCCGTTTCTGTTTCCGCTGAGCATTGCCGAGAACATTTCCTATGGCAAACCCGATGCCTCGCGCGAGGAGATCATCGCCGCCGCCCAAGCTGCAAATGCCGATGAATTCATCCGCCGTCTGCCGCGCGGATACGACACCGTCATCGGTGAGCGAGGCGCGACACTTTCCGGCGGCGAACGCCAGCGGGTGAGCATCGCACGTGCGTTTCTCAAGGACGCGCCGATCCTCATCCTCGACGAACCGACCTCGGCGCTCGACGCCGTGACGGAGGGCCTGTTGTTAGAGGCTCTGGACCGGCTGACGGTGGGCCGCACCACGTTCATCATCGCGCACCGCTTGTCCACGATCCGGCGGGCCAACCGCATCCTCGTGCTGGAGCAGGGACGCATCATCGAGCAAGGCACGCATGATGAATTGCTCGCCGCAGGTGGTCTCTATTCGCGTCTGCACGACCAAAGCACGCGGGCGAACGAGGCCAAACCGGCCGCTGCGGAAACCCTCATCATGGAGGAGGCCACCCGTGAGTAGCATATTGGACCAGTCATGGGCCGCCGCGCTGATCCCGTTCGTGCGGGCGTTCATCCGCTTCACACCGCCTTCGTCCGCAAAGGAGAATCTCTGGCAACGAGTCGTGGACCCTTACCTCGCGTGGCGGGATCATCGCTTCGTGGCGGGCACTCGCGCAGGCCTTATGGCAGGCACCACCAGTGATATCCTTCAACAATACCTCTATTATTTCGGCAATTGGGAACCGCATGTCACCGGGTTCATCCGGAGACGGCTCCAGCCGGGTGACGGCTTTGTGGATGTCGGCGCGAACATCGGTTACTTCTCGTTGTTTGCCGCGCGGCAGGTCGGTCCGACCGGAAGGGTGGTCAGTGTGGAAGCCTCGCCGGAAATTTTCGCATCACTCGCGGCCAACCTCACCCGCAATGGATCGAACATCCGGGCCCTGAATTTCGCGGCATCCGACCAACCCGGCCGCCTGGAACTCTTCGCCGGCGATGATGGCAACTGTGGTTCCTCGACCATCGCCGGAGCGCCGGGGGCCACCGCGAAATTCGAGGTTGAAGCCGCGCCGCTCGACACCTTGCTCGCTCCGGATGAAATTGCGAAGGCTCGTTTGATCAAGGTGGATGTGGAAGGTGCGGAGGCTGCCGTGGTCGCCGGGATGCGCTCACTTCTCACGCAGGGCCGCAGTGATCGCGAGTTTATCGTCGAGATTCATCCCGATAGACTGGCCCGCCTCGGTCGCACGGTGGACGATGTGATCAAGCCGTTCCTGGACGCCGGCTTCCACGCCTATTTCATCGAGAACGATTATGACGCCACCGCTTATCTCTGGCCGGACGAACCTGGAAAACTCCGCCGCCTGTGCGAGCCGATCGAGTATGATATCAACGTGGTGTTCTCGCGCACGAACGCGGATGAACTTTAAGAAAAATCCCCATGAGCGAACACATTCCCCAACCCGGCCGCTGGGCCAGCGGTGAGCTTCCGCCGAACGTGATGCTCGGTGAGGACAGCCTCATCACCGGTCCGAAGGCGTTTGCCCGATTCCGCAGCACGCGGGAACCGGCACTTGTGATCGGGCGGGCTTGCACCCTCGACGGAGTTCACTTCGCCATCAACCCGGCAGGTCAGGTCACCGTCGGTGATGCCTGCGCCTTCTATGGGAGTGTGCTGTTATGTGAATTGGAAATCCGCATCGGCCATCATGTATATCTGGGTTGGAACGCGACCCTTTCCGACTCGGATTTCCACCCCACCGAAGTCGCCGAGCGCCATGAAGACGTGCTGGCCTGTTCGCCACTCGGCGGGGGGCTCGCGCGCCGGGCATATCCGAGCCGCCCGATTGTCATTGGCAACGACGTTTACATCGGGCACAACGCGACCGTGCTCAAAGGTGTTACCATCGGTGACGGTGCCTTCATCGAACCTGGCGCGATGGTCAGCAAAGACGTGCCGCCACGCGCACGTGTCATCGGTAATCCCGCCATGGTGGTGGAGATCATTCCAATGCCGCCACAGCCATGATTCCGAAAATCCAGCGTCAGTTTGCAGGCGATTGGGAACCGGGCGAGATGCCTGCAAACATCGTCATCGATGACACAGCCTATGTCCACACGACCTATTGCTTCGATCTGGTCCGCAGCGAACTTCCCGTAGCGATCACCTTCGCACGCGGCAGCCAGGTGAACGATGGAGCGATGTTCGACGTCGGACCTAACGGACAAATCCACATTGGCGAATGCGCCATGCTCACGTCGCCGTGGCTGCTTTGCGACGCGGAAATCACCATCGGCGCATACTCGATGATCTCGTGGTCGGTGGTGCTGATGGACAGCTACCGAATGCCGCTGGATCCGGAGGGCCGGCGCGCGGAACTGGACCGCATGTCCCGCAGTTCGTGGCGCAAGATTGGCGCGGCCGTGCCGGCGCGGCCGGTGCATGTCGGGCGCGACGTGTGGATCGGCTTCGAGAGCATCGTGCTGCCCGGAGTCACGATTGGCGACGGAGCCATCGTCGGCGCGCGGAGTGTCGTGATGGAGGATGTCGAGCCTTACACCGTCGTGGCAGGCAACCCCGCGCGCTTCGTCAAACGGCTCGTAAAACCGGAGGGATTCGCATGACCCAACCACGCGGCAAGATCATCGTTTTCGGCATCGTCTTCTGGTATCCGCTGGCGGGAGTCACCTATCAGTTCCTGCACTATCTCATCGGCCTCCGCAAACTGGGTTGGGATGTTTATTATATCGAAGATTCGGCACGGATGATCTATGACGCGGCGACTCAGGACTATACTTACGACTGGGCATCGACCGGCAATGTCGAGCGGCTTGGAGCGGTGCTCGATGCCTATGGTTTTGCGGGCAAATGGGCCGCGCGTTGTCACTACGACAACCGGATCTGGGGCATGACCGAGGGGAAACTCGCTCAGGTCTATCGCGACGCGGATGCCTTCCTCAACGTCACCGGAGGGCAGGAGATCCTCGACGAACATCTGCGCATTCCACGCAAAATTTATGTGGAAACCGATCCGGTGAAAACGGAAATCCTGGTGGCAGAAGGACACCAGGGAATGATCGAGATTCTGGACGCCCATGACACGCATTTCACTTTCGGTGAAAACTTCGGGGCTCCTGATTGCGGAGTGCCGATCGGGCGACACCAATGGCTGCCGACCCGCCAACCCGTTGCGCTCGAGTTATGGCCGATGGCGGATACGCCCGGGACGAAATACACCACGGTCGCCACCTGGAACAACCGTGGCAACGACATCGTCTGGCGTGGTGAGAGTTATGGCTGGAGCAAACGGCCCGAGTTTTTGAAACTGATCTCCTTGCCGAGCGAGCGGGCGGTGACTTTTGAAGTGGCCACCGGAATACCGGCGGAAGACCGCGCGCTGCTGGATGCGAACGGCTGGCAGCTGGTGGATTCACTGGCTGTTTCGACCAGGGCGGAAACCTATCGCGATTATATATGCGGTTCGCGTGCGGAGTTCACCGTCGCCAAGGACCAGAACATCCGGTTGCGGAGCGGGTGGTTCAGTGACCGCAGTTGCTGTTATCTCGCCGCGGGCAGGCCCGTCATCAACCAGGATACGGCGTTTGGAAACATCCTGCCGACCGGGCGTGGACTCTATTCTTTCCGCACGCTGGAGGATGTGCTGTCTGCCATTGATGCCATCGAGAGTGATTACGCGGGAAACCGCCGGGCGGCGCGTGAAATCGCCGTGGAATATTTTGCCGCCGAAAAAGTCATGGCAAGTCTTTGTGACCGCGCAGGAATATCATGAACACGAACACGGAAATCCAACCCCGTTATTTGATCGTCAATGCCGATGACTTCGGCGCGTCCACCGGGATCAACCGCGGCATCATCGAGTGCCACACACAGGGCGTCCTCACCAGCACCAGCCTGATGGTGACCGGCCGCGCGGTGGATGAGGCGGTGGCCTTGTCCCGCGAGTATCCGCGTCTGGCCGTCGGTTTGCATTTTGATCTCTGGGGCGAGCATGAACGTGAGTTCGACCTTGGCAATCGCAGCGCCCTGAAGGAGGAGTTTTTCCGCCAACTCGAAGCTTTTCACAGAATAATGAAGCGCCCGCCCACGCACATTGATTCCCACAAACACGCGCACCGGCAGCCGGGCATGCTGCCGCTGTTTCAGGAATGGACGGCTTCTCTGGGCGTGCCATTGCGCGATGATGGCAATGTGAGGTTTGTCGGTGCGTTCTATGCTCAATGGGAACACGGTGTCACCGAACTCGAATATGTCAGTGTGCCGTTCCTGCTGCAAATGCTGCGGGAGGATGTGACTCCCGGCTGGACTGAAGTCTCATGCCACCCGGGTTATCGCTCGCCGGATTTTGATTCGATCTATCTTGCCGAACGGGAAGCTGAAGTGGCCACGCTCACAGATCCCGCCGTAAAAGAATTCATTGAAACATCCGGCATCAGGCTGCTGAGTTACGCGGATTGGCAAACCCTTGGATCCAAATACTCGAAGTAAGCGCGACGGTGATGAGGTTCATGAATATTGCCAGACGTGGAAGCGTGGTTCTCATGCTTGGAAAGCCATGCACGCTCCACGGACGTGTCGGCCAGCAGCCCATTGCGCCGGAACTTTGAGCAGGAATCCCATGATTGATTGGCGGAGGAATTCTTAGTCCTTCCGCTTCAGCAACGGGAACAAGACGACGTCGCGGATCGTCGGCGCACCTGTTAGCATCATGACCAGACGGTCGATACCGATGCCGATGCCGCCTGCAGGGGGCATGCCGTGTTCGAGGGTTTCGATGAAGTCATAGTCCACTTTCTGCTCCTCCTCGCCGCCGGCCTGATGTTCGAGGCGCTGGCGCTGGACGTCGGGGTCGTTGAGTTCGGAGTAACCGGGGGAGATTTCCTGACCGTTGATGATGAGTTCGTAAACCTCCACGGTTTTGCCGCCGGGTGTGACTTTGGCGAGCGGCACGAGTTCCGCCGCCACGCGGGTGACGAAGCAGGGATCGAAGGTGTGTTCCTCGACCTTTTTTTCGAAGACCTGCTGGATGACTTCGTGGTCTTCCATGGCGTCGGAGAGCTGCACGCCGAGATCGTCGCACTTCGCGCGGCGTTGCTGCGGTGTGATGTCGAAGAAATCATCTCCGGCCACGCCTTTGATGAGATCGTGATAGTTTGCGCGACGCCATGGTCTTGTTAGATCGATGGTGCGGGTGACGTTTCCCTCTTCATCCTTGTGTTCGATTTTCAGGCCGCCGCAGAATTTCTCCGCGAGATCGCAGGTGAGTTCCTCGACGAGGTTTGCCATTTCCTCGAAATCAGAGAAGGCCCAATACGCCTCAAGCATCGTGAACTCCGGATTGTGGCGGCGCGAGATGCCTTCGTTGCGGAAGTTGCGGTTGAGTTCGAAGATCTTGGTGAAGCCGCCGACGAGCAGTCGCTTGAGGAACAGTTCCGGCGCGATGCGCAGCGTGAGCGGCATGCCCAGCGCGTTGTGGTGAGTCTCGAACGGCCGCGCGGCGGCACCGCCCGGGATGTCCTGCAGCATCGGAGTTTCCACTTCGAGAAAACCGCGGTCCTGGAGGAAACGGCGTATTTCCGCGAGCATCAGCGAGCGGGTGACAAACAGCGTGGCGCTGTCCGGGTTGCCCATCAGGTCGAGATGGCGCTTGCGGTATTTCGTCTCGCGGTCGGCGAGGCCGTGGAACTTGTCGGGCATCGGCCGCAGGGCTTTGGAAAGCACGGTGAAATCCTCGACCTTCACGGTCGGCTCGCCGGTTCTTGTGAGAAACGTCTCGCCCGAGATGCCGATCCAGTCGCCGCGGTCGAGGCACTTCCACGCGGCCGCCTGTTCTTCGGTTAGATTTTTAATGCCGACGTGGCCTTGGATTGATCCGAGCACGTCACCGAGTTGGAAAAAGACGGATTTCCCCATGTCGCGCAGGGCGATGATGCGGCCGGCGATTTTCACCTGTTTGGTCTCCTCGAAATTCGCACGGAGTTCGGCGGGTGTGGTGGTGACTTCGAATCGCGCGCCGTAGGGATCGATGCCGAGATCGCGCAGTTTCGCGAGTTTCTCGCGGCGGACGGCGATGAGTTCAGCTTCAGTGGACTGGGCTTGCTGCGGCGTGGCGGCTTCGGACATGGCGCGCATGGCTTAGGCTGCGGCGGGTCCGCCCGCAAGAGTTGAAACCGAATGGACCGGATAAAACTCGCTCCACGCGATCGCGTGAAGTCGCCGGGGAAGTGCCTCACCGACCGATCAGGAAGTTTGTAAATGAGCGATTTGCAGGAGTTATGGCCGTTTTTGGGACTTCGAAAACCGGTCAACAGCAACGATTGCCGGGCCTAAATTTAAGAAAGGCAAGGTTTCAAGGTAAGCCGGGCTATCAAAGATTCAATGCTTTCCGGCATCGTTCATATCCAATAAAGCCTATGTAATATATTGTTGCTCAATGAGTTAGGTCCTGATGGAACTATCAGCACATGAGCAACGGCCAATTCATTGCCTTGGGTTCCATCGAAGCGGTTCGCCCGGTTTTCCTGATTGTGATGGGGGTTTTTCTCACATTGATCGCGTGGCGTCTGGCCAAGACTTCCGAAGGCTGGACCGCGCGTCTGCTGATCTCGGGTGCGTTTCTGCTTGGTTTCGGCTATGTGGTGCTGATGCCGCTCTATGAGACCGGCTACATTGAACGTCTTTCGGCCAAAGGTCATTACCATGGCGATCCGGCTGCCGCGCTTGCCTGGCATGTGGTCAAGCTGGTCACGATGAACCTTGGCTGGCTGTTTTTCGGCATCGGTATCGCACTGCATGCCAATATTCTCGGTTCTCCTGTAACGCGCCTCCGTCCGGCAACCCGCGAAATCTCCCCCCATGAATCCATTGCTTGAATCCATCGTTAGCCAAGGCCTGCTGCTTGATGCCGTAGGCGTGATCGGTCTTGGTTTGATCACTATGGCCGCCATGAAACTTGCGCTCAGGAATCGCTCCTGGGGCGGGGCGATGATGGCCTTGGGTGCAGCCGCTGTGTTGATCGGCCGCTTGTATTTCATCGTCGCGCCACATTTTGTGACCATGGATGTTCTCTGCGCCGCAGGCCCCATCGGCATCAGTCTGATGGATGGTTTGCCGCCGCTGCTCGTAACGATGGGTCTTGCCGGCGTTGTCTGGGGTCTCTGGGGACATGAGCGTTGGCTCAGCGACGAAAACCGCTAAACCCGCGGTAAGCAAAAATTCCCATGGTCGGAGGACGGCATGAGTGATAGCTCTGCCCCGGATGTTTGAAGTCAGACAGAAACCTGAAATGGTCGAGCGCGCCCTGTTGGTGCGCTTTTACTTTGATCCGCGTGAAGCCACGGAGGCGGAATCCCTGCTGGAAGAGCTGGGCGAACTGGTCAGGACGCTCGGCATCGAAGTGGTCGAGTCCGTGCTTCCCCGCTGCCGTGAGATGCATAAGAAATTTCTCTGTGGCACCGGCAAGGCGGACGAGATCGTCGAGCTTGCCCGCGCCCACGAGTGCGATGTGATTGTCATCGACAATGGCCTCGCCCCATCCCAGCAGCGCGAGTGGGAGAAACTCGCCGACCTCTGCGTGATTGACCGCGAGGAGGTGATTCTCGATATTTTTGCCAAACGAGCGCACACCAAGGAGGCGCGCCTCCAGGTGGAACTCGCGCGCATGCAGTATGCGCTGCCGCGTCTCGCACGGATGTGGGGCCACCTCGACCGGGAAGGCGGCGGAGCGGGTGGCCAAGGCGGTGGTGGCGCGTCACGGGGCATGGGCGAGAAGCAGATCGAAGTGGACCGTCGTCTGGCCAATCTTACGATCGACCGCTGCAAGCGCGAACTCGAAGGCGTCCGCAAGCAGCGCAA
Source organism: Verrucomicrobiaceae bacterium (assembly GCA_947372405.1). Next base: position 10,825 of record CANBTO010000001.1, on the reverse strand, counting down.
GACACAGCGCAAGGAGCGCGAGAAACTCGAAACCCCGCACGCCGCCATCGTCGGATACACCAATGCCGGCAAATCCACGTTGCTCAACATTCTCAGCGGAGCGGACGTGATGGCCAAGGACATGCTCTTCGCCACGCTCGACACCACCACCCGGCGCATTGACCTGCCTGACGGTCAGCCGCTGCTCATCACCGACACTGTCGGTTTTGTTAGAAACCTGCCTCACCGCCTGGTAGAAGCCTTCAAAGCCACGCTTGAGGAAGCAGTGCTCGCGGACTTCCTCGTCCATGTGCTGGACGCCACCTCGCCTGAGATCGAACGTTTTCACGACACCACGCTGGAGGTGCTTCAGGAGCTCGGAGCGGAGGACAAGGAAATCATCACCGTGCTGAACAAGATCGATCGGGTGGAGGATCCCGAGGCTCTTGCCAGCCTGGACCGAAAATTCCCCGCAGCGCTGCATGTTTCCGCCATCACCGGTCAGGGGTTGGAGGACCTGCTCAAGGCGTGCAGCGTAGTCCTGGCGGACCGGGTGCGCTGCAAGGACTACCGGATTCCGCAACAACGCGCGGACCTCGCGAGTTTGTTGCACCGCGAAGCAAAGGTCCTCTCGACGGATTACGACGGAGATGATATTCTCGTGCGCGCGGTGGTTCCCCCGACCATTGCGGGGCGTCTCGAAGCATTCGCGGTCACCCCGACCTGATTCCAACATCCACTCATCCATGCCACGATTCCCATTTCTGCTGATCCTCGCCACCGCGATCCAGGCATACGCCCAGGATGGGTTGGTCCAGCCCACCGTCCGTCCCGTGCTCAAGGCGCTGCCGCTCGATGCCACGAATGCGGTCGTTTCCAATACCGTTCCCGAAACATCCAAGCCATCTCCATCGGCGCCCTCGCCGTTGCTCCAAGCGACATTGCCGGCGAGTCCTCTGAACGTGAAGCCTACCGGCGATGACGCGCTGCGCCTGCAGATTTTCCTCGACGAGTCGAACTTCGGCCCGGGCATCGTGGACGGCAAACCTGGGCATTTCACCGAACTCGCAGCGCGTTCCTGGAACGAAGTCAACGGCCACCCGGTGGATGACTGGGTCGCCGTCAACACCGCCGCCCGCAAGGCGGTTCCAAATCCACATGCCGTCGCGCTGGTGCCGGACTGTGTGAAGGACTGGGTGGACCCAGGCCTGCCCACCAAGGTAAGCCTTCAAGCGAAGAAAAAACGCATGAGCTACCGCAGCGTCGTCGAGTTCATGTCGGAACGCTATCACTGCGACGAGGCCTATCTAATCTCCCTCAATGGGAATGCCAAAATCAATAGTCTAAAGGCACGCGATTCGATCAAGGTGCCCAACATCACGCCCTTCTGCATCGAGAACATCGTCGGCATGAAATACCCCGAGGCTCCCGGGCTTAGCCAGCGGCATGTGGTGGTCGACACCAAGATGAACCAGGCACGCATCTTCGAATCCGCCCCACCCGCGTTAGTCGTCGCCGAACCCGGCGCGGAGGCCAGCCAGCCCACCCGTGCGAACCGCGGCCTCATCGCCTCGTTTCCCATCACGCCCGGCCAACCGCAGTTTATCAGATACGGCACCTGGGACCTGCGCAGCATGGTCGAGTTTCCCAACTGGCGCTACGACCAGAAGCTGCTCGATACCGGCAAACGCAGCAGCGATTCCGAATCCCTCGAAATACCGCCCGGACCTAACAGCCCGGTTGGCGTGATCTGGAACGGTTTGAGCAAACCCGGCATCGGCATGCACGGCACCGGCAATCCGGAAACCATCGGCCGCGCCCGCAGCCACGGCTGCATCCGGTTGGCCAACTGGGACGCCATCCGCCTGCCCACGTTGATACGCCCCGGTGCCACGGTGGAGATCCGGTGATCAAACGTCGGCATCCTGCCCGAGCGACTCGCTAAGGCGGCCTTTCTTCAGCTCGCGTTCGCGCAGCCAGAGGAAGATCACGGGCGTGACGATCAGGATGTGGATCAGACTTGATATCATGCCGCCGATGACTGGTGTGGCGAGTGGTTTCATGACTTCCGCGCCCTGGCGGTGGCTCCACGTGATGGGCAGCAGGCTGGCGACGATGGTGGCCACCGTCATGACTTTCGGGCGGAGTCGGAGACGCGCACCGTCCTTCACCGCCTGCATGAGATCGGTGCTGTTGAACAACGCGCCTTTTTCCGCCATGCGGGCTTTCACGGTTTCCTCCAGATAGACGACCATCACCACCCCGGTCTGCACGGCGGTGCCGAAGAGCGCGATGTAACCGACCCATACCGCGCCGTTGAAATTATAACCTGAAAGCTTCTGCAGCAGCACGCCGCCGCTCAGCGCGAATGGTACGGCGAGCATGACGTGCGCCGCCTCCAGCGCGCTGTGATAGACGATGTAGAGCAGCACGAAGATGACTAACAGAACGATGGGAAACACGATCACCATGGTTTGCACGAAGCGGCGCTGGTTTTCATATTCGCCGGTCATCTTCCAGGTCATGCCCTCCCAGTTCACGGTCTTGAGTTTCTGCTCCACCTCCTGGACGAAACCACCAAGATCGCGGTCCTGCACGTTGGCCTGCACATAACTCCGCAGCCGCCCGTTTTCTGAAGCGATCTCGTTCGCACCGATGCCACGCGTGATCTTGGCGACCATGCCGAGCGGGATGTAGGGGACCTTGGAACCATCGCTGGCCTGGGCCGCCGCTGGAGCGGATGCCCCGCCGCCCATCACCGGCGCGCCGGATTGCGGGGCTGCGGGCTGCGGGCTCATGCCGGGCCTCGCCGCGATGAGGATGCGGCTGAGCTTGTCGATGTCGTCGCGTTCGTCGCGCTCGACGCGGATCTGGATGGGGAAGCGCTGGCGGCCTTCGATGGTGGTGCTGACGTTCTTGCCGCCGATGGCGATTTCCACCGCGTCCAGCACGTCCTTGGCACTCATGCCGTAACGGGCCATGGCCTTGCGGTCCACCTCGATGTTGAGATAGGGTTTTCCCTGCACGCGTGAAGGAGAAACGCCCGATGCGCCATCGATGCCCTTGATGATTTTCTCGACCTCGAAGGCCTTGCGCTGGATGGCATCAAGGTTGTCGCCGTAGATCTTCACGCCGACCTGCGCACGGATGCCGGTGTATAGCATCAGGATGCGGTTTTCGATGGGTTGCAGCAAGGCGGGCACGTAGCCGGGCACCTGCTTCATCTTGTCTGTTAGCTCGGCCTTTAGTTTGTCGATGGTCATGCCCTCGCGCCAGGCGGGATTGCGTTTCACGCTGAACCTTCCGTCCGGGATGTATTCCGGTTTGAGCATGATGGTGGTCTCCAGCATCTCCGTCGGCGCCGGATCGGTGGCGGTTTCGAAACGCCCGAGTTTGCCGGCCACGGTTTCCACCTCCGGTGTCCCGGCGATGACCTTGTCCTGCCACGACATGACGCGCTGGATTTCCTTGAGCCCGGTTTTAGGCATCATCACCGGCATGTAGAGCAGGCTGCCCTCGTTGAGCGGTGGCATGAACTCCTTGCCAAAGCCGGTGACGATTCCGGCGACCCGCGGATAGCCCGCATCGCGGATCTGCTTCACCGTGGCGCGTGGCAGACCGAAGGCTTCTAGCAGCGCGAACGACAGGATCATCATCGCCAGGGTGATGACGGTCTTGCGGTGGTTGAGCGCCCAGTTGAGTGTCGGTTCATATAACTTGAGCAGGAACTTCATCACGATGTTCTTGTCCTCGGAATGGAACGGCCCGCGCACCAGCAGCGAGCACAACACCGGAACCAGCGTGACGGCCAACAGCGTCGAGCCGATCATCGCGAAGGTCTTGGTGAAGGCCAGCGGATGGAACAGCTTGCCTTCCTGCCCGGTGAGCGCGAACACCGGCACGAAGGCGAGGATGATAATCGCCATCGCGAAGAAAATCGGGCGGCCCACCTGTTTGCAGGCGGCCAGCGTGGTTTCCCATGTCTCCCTGCGGGTCAACGCGCGGCCTTTTTCGTCCTCCGCCTTTTCACAATGCCGGATGACGTTTTCCGTCACCACGATGGCTGCGTCCACCAGCACGCCGATGGCGATGGCGATTCCCGTCAGGGACATGATGTTGCTGGTGATGCCGAACTCCTTCATCAGCATGAAGGAAATCAGGATCGAGACCGGCAACGGCAGCGTGACGATGAGGATGCTGCGGAAGTGCCAGAGGAATATGACGTGGGCGAGCGTGACCAGGATGATCTCCTCGACGAGCGCGTGCTTGAGCGTGTCGATGGTGCGGTCGATCAGCTCGCTGCGGTCATAGAACGGACGGATGGTCACGCCCGGTGGCAGGCTTCCGGAAATTTCATTGATCTTCTCCTTCACCCGCTCGATGACGGCTTTGGCATTCTCGCCGGTGCGCATGACAACCGTGCCGCCGACGGCCTCCTGGCCGTTGAGATCCAGAGCACCGCGGCGGTAGTCCCCGCCGATCTGGATCTGGGCGATGTCCTTCAGATAGATCGGCGTGCCATCCACGGCCTTGACCGTGACGAGTTCGAGATCCTCCGGACTGGTGACCAGCCCGATGCCGCGCAGCACGAACTCCGCGCCGTTTTCCTCCACGGTTTTTCCACCGACGTTGAGGTTGGCGTTCTGCACCGCGGCAAGCACCTCCATCATCGTGACGTTGGCGGCGCGCATCTTGGTGGATGAAAGCTCAACCTGATACTGTTTCACAAATCCGCCGATGCTCGCCACTTCCGCTACGCCCTGCACGCTGGCAAGCTGGTAGCGGACATACCAGTCCTGCAACGAGCGGAGTTGCGCGAGATCGTATCCGCCGTCCTTCGCCTTCTCCGGATCTACGTGGAGATAATACTGATAGACCCAGCCGAGACCGGAAGCATCCGGCCCGAGTTGGGGTTTCACCCCCTCGGGCATCGAGCCTTGGAGATAGTTCAGGCGCTCCAGCACGCGGGCACGGGCGAAGTAGGTGTCGATCTTGTCCTCGAAGATGATGGTCGCGAGCGAGAAACCGAACATCGAGGTGGCGCGCACTTCCTTCACGCCCGCAAGCCCCTGCAGGCCCGTAGTCAGCGGAAAGGTCACTTGGTCCTCGACTTCCTGCGGGCTGCGTCCCATCCAGTCCGCATAGACGAGCACCTGGTTTTCAGTTAGATCCGGGATCGCGTCCACCGGCGTCAGGTAGATGGCGCGGACGCCAAGGGCGATGAGCAGCAGCGCCCCGCAGATGACGAGGAAGCGGTTCTTCAGACTCCATTCGATGATTTTTTCGATCATGACCCGTGTTTCTAACGTTTGATTTCCTCACCGCAGTCAGACATTTCCTTGCCGAAGAACGGATTGCGCATTTCGCGACCGGCACTCTGGATCCAGCGGCCTTTTTTAGCCGCTCCGGGCACGGCCTGGCCCACCATGGCACATTCATAGATCTTGAAATCCGGTGTTTCACCCTTCTTGCGCAGGGGTTCCAGTGCGGCGGTTCCCGCCATCGAGAGTTTGAGGAACGCCGCCCTGGCCTCCTTCAGATCCGCGATGCCGTGGATATGCCGCGCGGCATCGAGCGCATCGAGGTTCCCCACGTTCGGCCGCAACAGTTCGATCATGGCACCGGTGGTCATCATCGCCGGCTCGCTTGCCGTCTTGAATGCCGTTAGATCATCGGCAGCGAGAGCGGCGGCCATCGCATCCGCAACCTTGAGGAATTCGGCGATGGATTGCTTCTGCGGTTCGTTCAAGCCGGCGGTTGCAGGAGCGGGGATGGCGGTTTGGGCAGCGGCAGGCATTTCGGTTTCCACCGGCTCCATGAACGAGCGGTTCATTTCCGCCTGGCCGTCGATGAGCAGGTTGCCGTTGGTGACCACCTTGTCGCCCTCCTTGAGACCTGACAGAACCTCGACCAGCGAGTCCCCGCGGCGACCGGTTTTGACTACGGTGTGCGCGTAAACCCCGCCTCCCTGATCGATGTAAACCACGGCTTCCGGGCCGGTCTGGATCACTGCGGAACGCGGAACCGTTAGAACCGACGGTGCATCGAGCTCGACGACGCCCTCGGCATAGAGGCGGTGGAGCAGTTCACGTTTGCCATTGACGAGCGGGTTCTCCAATTCCACGCGTACATCAGTGGAGCGGGTGGCTTCATCGAAGTTCGGATTGATGAAGGCGATCTTGCCTGAGAAGGTTTTCCCCGGCACAGAGGGGGTGGTGACCCTGACCGTGAGACCGGTTTTGATCCATGACAGATCCTGCTCGTAAATCCGGACCATGAGCCACATCGTCGAGAAATCACCGATTTCGAGCAGATCCTGGCCGGTTGAGAAATATTGGCCCTCATAGATGGTTTTTGAAACAACAGTGCCGCTCATCGGCGAGAGAATCTGTGTGGTGAGCGAGTCCGCGGGTTTTTGGTCGAGTGTTTCGATCTGTGCGGGTGTGAGTCCCATCTGGCGCAACCTGAGTGCGGCGTTCTTGCGAAGTTCACCCTGGAGTTGGCGATATTCCCGTTCCGCCTGGAGCAGCGTGGGGCTGTAGATATCCGCAAGCGGCTGGCCTTCGATCACTTCCGCGCCGATGCAGTCCACGTGGAGTTTGTCCACGCGGCCGTCGGTGTAGGCGGAGATGATGCGGTGGCGCATGTTGTTGTCGTCGATGGAGCCGGCGACCGCGAGAGAGCGCACGAGCGGGCGGGTTTTCACCTCCGCGGTCTGCACGTGCAGCACCTGGATCTGGTTCTGGGTGAGCGCCACGACCTTGCCGCCAGCGGATTCGTCGAGGCCTTTCTCGCCTTGATAGATCGGGACCAGCTCCATGCCGCAGATCGTGCAGCGGCCGGGCTTGTCGCTCTTGATCCAGGGATGCATCGGGCTCTGATAGAAGAGCACCTTGCGTTCGGTGGCGGCCGCGCCTGGCATGGACGTGATGTCTGCTTTGCGCAGGGCGAACCAGGTGGCGGACGCCGCGAGGGCTGCCGTCAACAGGATGGTGAGGAATGTTTTCATGGCATCAGCGGTTGGGGACGAGGGTGTGGAGTTCTTCGAGCGCGGCCAGTTCCATGGCGATCATGCGGCGCTGTTCGAGGCGGATGGAAAAAAGCGTGCGGGCTGAATCGAGCAGGTCTGTTAGCGGGGCCTTCGAACTGACCCATGAGGACTCGATGGTCTTGGTGGTCAGCTGGGCCTTGTCATGGATGCCGCCGGAATAAGCGCGGGCCTGTGCGGCCGCGTTCGAGGCCTCCGTGGCTGCGGACAGAACCATGCCGGCGACCTCGCGGCGCATGGTTTCCACGTCGTTGGCCGAGGAAAGCTCGCGGCTGCGAGCGGCGTCGATCTTCGCCTTGTAAGAACCCTCGTTGAACCATGGCAAGGTGATCTTGAGACCGACGGTTGTGCTGCGGATGTCTCCGGTTCGGGAGTAGATGGCTGAATCCACGCCGACTGACACTTCCGGCAGTTTCTCACGGTCCGCCATGCGGGTTTCAGCCTTGGCGGCACCTGCCATCTCCTTCATCGAGCGGACCTTCGGGTTCGCGTGGGGAATGCGGGCGATCTCGGCCTGCGCGACGGGCACGGGTGGCGGCGAGGCGGGAAGTTTCAAAACGGGCCATGGCGATTCGAGCGGACGGCCTAGTGTTAGATTGAGTTTCTTTGCAAAGCCATCGCGGCTTCTGCGGGCGGCGTCGAGCATCTGCTGGTCCTTGGCGAGTTCGGTTTCCATGCGCAGGGCGTCGCTGCTGGTGTTCATCGGATCGACCGCCATTTGTCTGGCGCTTTCCGTCATGGCGGCGAGCCAGGTGATCTGGGACTGCTGGAGCTCGATGGATTCATCGGCAAGTGCAAGCTCGATGGCACCGCGGGCGGCCTCGGCTCCGGCTGATAGAGCGGAGCCATGGGAGTTTTCGATTTCGGCGCGCTGCATGGCCTCGGCCTTGCTGCGCTGGGCGGCATACATGCCCGGTTTGGGCAGTTTCACTTCGATGCTGGGGAGAAGGTCTCCGTCACTGTTGCGCATCATCTCGCTCGCGCCCATGAAGCCGAAGCCAACCATGGGATCGTCCCACAGCCGGACGGCCTTGATATCCTGTGCGGCGGCTTCAGCACGTTGTTTTCCCGCCACTGCGGAAGGGTGTTTTTTCGCGGCCTCCGCACGGATGTGGGAGAGGAAACCGTCGTCAAGAAGCTGTGTTTCGCCTGCGTGGAGCAGGCTTCCGGCCACAGCAAGGCCGACAAGGAGTTGTTTGATGAAGTGCATGAGTCATGTGATTCCGGGTTTGGAAACAAAGGTTCCGTGGGTCCGCTCTAACAACACACGCTGAGGCGGTGGAGATGAGCGGGCGCAATACGCCTGTGAAGACGCCGGATCAGATGACGATCATGCAGAATGCCACGGACATCCGCACGCCGGAGAAACCCGCTGCGGGCCCGGTGCGCTCAACCGTGACATGGGTGGCGGACATCGCGCTTTCAACAAGCGGATCCGCGAAAACGTTGGTTTCAGAAGACTTGGCGGCCGTGATCTTCAACACGGATCCATTGTTGAGCGGCACAGGGGCCGGCTTCTGGCCAGAGTCCCCGTTGGTCGCACAATGGCAGGATTTGGCCGCCTTGCAGCAGCCACACGAAGCCGCGTGCGGCTTGCATGGTGCGTTGGCGGCTGTGACCGGCATCACCTGGCCGAGCTGGAAAACCAGCGCGAGCAGCAGGGTGATGACAGCTTTCAAGTTCATGACGCTGATAAGAGTAATTGAGGCGGGTGCTTGTTCCAAGTGTTTTGTGGAAACTCCTGGAATCAGAAACGGAAATTGGCACCCAGCACAAAGCCTGCGAACTCGTTGCTGCTGTTCAGTGACATTTCGCTCTGGCTGTTGCCCATGCCGGTCCACAACTGGCCTTCGAAACCGGCACGGACACTGGCCGCGATCTGATAGAAGCTGAAATCATACTGCGCGCCGATTCCAAGCTCCGTAATGGTCACCCAATGGTCATCGCCATGGCTTGCGTGGCTGATGTCGGGAGGCATACCGCTCATCACCATTCCCTCATTGCGTGAATAGTCGTTCTGACCGTAAAGCAGTGATGCCTTGAGCGTGCCGTAAAGCGAGAACCCGTTGCCCAAGGCGCGGGTGCCGTCCACTCCTGCCACCAGACCGAGGCCGTCATACTTGACCTGCTCGTGGTGAATGTGGATGCCGCCCATGCCATCATCGACGTGTTCACGGTAATTCTCGTCAAAATACGCCCAACGCAACCCCAGCGATGGTGACAGCGTCAACTCCGCTGACGGTTTGAAATTCCTGCCCACCGTCCAGTCGATGTAAGCCGCCTTCATGTTGAAGGCCTGTTGGAAAGCGGCGGTTCCGCCCAAATCGTCCGAGTATCCAGTGAACGACTTGTCGTCTCCTCCAGGGGAAAAACCAAAAGCGGTCAACTTGGTGAAAAGGTCGTTGTTGAACTGATAGCCCACTGCGACGCGTCCGGCGAAGTCATAGTTCTCATCGGAGAACGAGTTGTTTCCTTGAAAAGCGCGCATCGAGAGCGTTTCAAGCCCGAGCGTCCAGCCTTGTTCGGATGCAGCTTGCGGTGCTGGAGCGGGAGCCGGACTGCCGGCAAGCAGTGGAGTGGCGGACAATAACAGAGGCAACAGGGATTTTTTCATCAGTGTGGTTTTGTGTGAGTTCCAAATTCGAGGTGAGGTGGGTTACTTGCTGGCTTCAGCGAGCTTCTTCAGATACTTCGCGGGATCCTTGTCGAACTTCTTGCGGCAGCTCTTGCAGCAAAGTTTGATTTCCTGACCCTGATAGACGAAGACCACCGGCTTGCCCATTTCACCGAGTTTTTCATCGGACACCATGCAGACATCCGGTTTGTAAGGCTTCACGGCGTCTTGTGTGGCTTTGCTTTCGGCGGGCTTCGGGGCTTCCTCCGCTTGGAGCGTGGGAATCGCGAAGATGGCCAGGGCGGCGAGAGAGATGATGGTTTTCATGTTCGAATGTTGATGATGAAGCGGTTGATCCCGCGTTCATCCGGTTGATGTCCGGGGAAGCGGCAAACCCTTGAAAATTATTTCCCCGTTGTTTTTTCCAGATGAAACCCTCAAAAGTGGAAAACAAACCGCCCGGGGGCTGTGTGCCACCGGGCGCTTGTGTTTGGATGGGTCAGGCGGTGTCGCCCAACGCCGGATGCATCATTTGCCACTGATGTCGAGACCCTTGCCTGGAGCGCCGACATGCGTGATCAACGTTTGTGAAGCGCCTGACGAGTATGCCGTGCTCTTGGAGACATGCATGTGCGGGCCGGCTTCATCAAACGCATGCTTGCCGGGAGTGGAGGCGGACAAAGAGCCGGCGAAGCCGATGGTGAGAGCGGAGACGATCATGGCGATGTTCATTGTGGTTTTCATTGCTTTTTTCGGTTGTGTTTCTTGTCGCCGGACCCCCAAGCTTTTTACGATCGGGGACTTGAGTCCGGCTGTATGAGTTATTAAACCGGCCCTTGACGAAACCCTTGAATAAATCCGTTTTATTTGAAGCGTGCCTTCGGGCGGGTTTGCAAGGGTGCGGGTGTTCCTGGATCAATCCTTCACGGAGACCATGAACATGCATTCTTTTCCATCAACATTCACATACATCACTTTTTGAGACTCGGATCCCTTGCTGGAGGGGCTTATGAATTTGACGGTCGCCTGTTTTTTGCAGGCATCGCAGTGCATCGTGCCGCCGTCATGGCACAGCGCCTCCACTTCCTTTGTGTCGGCGAATTTCTTGACCGTGACGGTCTTGCATTCCATGCAGACCAATGCGTAGAGATCGCCGGTTTTGAGATTCTGGATTTCCCCCACGG